>NZ_WHJF01000019.1:0-82118 GCF_011682185.1 Massilia genomosp. 1 | reverse complement strand
GCACCAGAAGCGAGGCTGGCACCCGGGCGTTTGCATTGCTCGCCAGCGTCATCGAGACTTGCCGCAAGCGGGCCGTTTCCTCCTGGGTCTACATCGCCACTGTGATCGCCGCCGCCAGAAAGGGCGTCGCCACACCCTCGCTGCCGCCGATTCCGTCCGGGACGTGAACGGTTACCCTCTAATATATGACCACCACCGCCGGCTGCGCGTTGAATTTGCGGTGCGATATCGGAACAATCGACACTGTGCGTATCATTTGCCAGGTCCCTTCCTCGTTGGCTATTCATAAAATCGCGCGCACCTTGATTTGCAGGAAAATTTTCATTTACCGGTCTTACTGGCCGACTCATGCCAGGCAAGGTCACCGCTTCGTCGCCTGGCGGCACTCCACATTCATGCATTAACCCAAGCGGATCAATGGAAGTCAGCGGATTATTCACATAGCTATACGGATTTGGACCGCCCGCCAGCCCCAGCGGATCCGGTGTCAGATAACGCCCCGTACTCGCATCATAATAGCGGTGCCAGTTGTAAGCCAGCTTCGATTCGTCATCGTAATACTGCCCCTGGAAGCGGATCGGGCAGTCGGTCTTGCTGATCGTCGTTTCCTCGGTCTCGCCCCACAGGCTGCTTTTCGCCTGCCAGGCAATATCGCCGTCGGCATCGATCAGTTCCTTCGGCGTTCCGATATGGTCCAGCACCACCGCATACGTCTGGCTGGTTTCCTTGCCTTTGCGCCGGATCGTCTCGGTCTTGGCGAGCGGGCGGAAGCTGTCGGGCTCGTAGTCCCAGGTCGCGCAGATCTCCTCGAGGATCTCCGATCCGCCATTGCCATCGGGCTTCCTGCCGAAGCGCCGCTCTTCGGCGACCGTGTGACCATCCCACAGGTAATCGACTTCCGTAAAGCGCGCAGTGCCATCGCTCGGAACCTGCTTTTTGGTCAGCCTGCGACCTAAAGCGTCGTACGTGTATTCCCAGGCATCGCCATCGGGCGTAATCACGCGCTTGAGACGGTTCTCACTGTTCCAGACATAATGCCAATGCTGTTGCCGGCCCCAGCGCTTGCCTTCGATGCGGGTAATCACGCGGCCTTCAAGATCGTATTCATACTTGACCTTGCCAGCTTGCATGAGCCTGCCGCGCCGATGAACACGTTGCCCCCTCGTATCGGCATTGCTCTCGTCCGTGCCGAGCAGCGCCTTTTGCTTGATGGCGTCGATCAGATTGCCCGCCAGATCATAGGCATACTGCTCGCTGCCATTGTCGCGGCTCGCTTGCGTAACCCGGCCAACCTTGTCGTAACCGATTTCGATGACGCCGGCGCTGCGCTCGCCCAGCTTGCGCGGGTTGCCGTTGCCGTCGTAATTGACCGCGCGCTCCTGCAGCGTGCGCGCCTGCCCGCCTTTGTCCGGCCCGATACCCGTCCACTGCCGGGTCAGACGATTGAGCTGATCATATTGCTGGTCGATGCGGACGCCACCCGGCAATTGACGGCCCGTTTCGCGCCCGCTACTGTCATGAAGGAAGCTGAACGTCTGCGCATCCGGCAGCGTCAACTCGATCGGCAGGCTGTTGGCGTCGAATTCCCAAACGCTGCTATGTCCGCCGGAACTGGCGCGCTCGGTGCGCCGGCCCATCAGGTCGTAATCGCTGCTGATGCTGCGGCCGTTCTGGGTTTCCCTGACAACGCGGCCCTGCTCATCGCGCTCGAAGCGGATGTCGCTGTCGGCGTTGACGGCGCTGCTCAAGCGGCCCAGCACATCGTAGGTATAGTGGGTGCTACCCTCGCTGGCGATCTGCTCGAGCAACTGGCCGGCGTGGTTGCGCCGGTAACGCGTGTGCTGGCCCGAAGGCGTGCGTTTCCCGATCACCAGACCGTCGGCATCGACGTCGTATTCGACCTTGCGACCGGCGAAATCGGTTTCCGCAATCACGTCGCCTGTAGCGTTCCGCACATAATGCCAGCGCTCGCCCGTCGGGTTGATAACGGCAACCAGGCGCAGCTCGGTATCGTACTCGTAGTGCGTGACGGCGCCGTTGGCCTCGGTAGTCTGTGTCAGCCTGTCGAAGGCGCCGTAGGCATGGCGTGTCACATTGCCCAGCGCATCGGTACGGGCGATGCAATTGCCTTCGGGATCGTACTTGGCAAGGTGGCGCGCGCCGTCGGGCAAAGCGATCTCCAGCGCCTTCCCTTCGACGTTGTAGACATAGTGGCTGGTATGTTGATGCGGATCGGTACGTGCGCTAACGCGGCCAAAGGCGTCGCGCGTGAGCCGGGTCGGGTTGCCCAGCCAATCGGTGGCACTGGTCAGCAAACCGCGCTGATCGTGCGCGAAGGCGGCCGTGGCACCGGCCGGATTGATGACGCGCAGCACATTACCGTGCGCGTCATGCTCGAAGCGCGTCCACGCGCCGCTCTCTCCGACCTGGACCAGATTGCCGCGTTCATCGTACACGCGCTCAACGCGCTTGCCGTCTGGCGAGATCACGGCGACCGGCAGGTCGAGCTGGTTGTAGTTCACCACCGTTTCTTTGCTCAACGCATCGATGTGCCCGACCAGATTGCCACGCGCGTCGTATGCCCAGCGCAGAACCGCCTCGCCCGGCGTGAGCGCAGCGACCAGGTTGTAGTGCGCGTCGTAGTCGAACTGGCTGACGCCGCCGCGGGCATCGACTTGCTTGATGACCTGGAGTGCGTCGTTGTAGTGGAATTCGGTCGGGTGACCCAGCGAGTCGGTGTACGTGTTGACCTTGCGCTCGTCGTCGTAGACGAAGCCGCCGGTCATGTGGCCGCCTCGACCGCCGCTGGTCTGCTCGCAACGCCCCTTGGCGTCGTAACGGTAGCCAATCCACACGCCATTACGATCTTGCCAACGCGTCAGGCGATGGGCATCGTCATAGCTGTAGGTAAGCGGCAAGCCGCTGCTGTTGACGATGGCTGACAGCTCGCCGTCATCATGGTAAATGTAGCTGACCAGTGTGGTCAGTGCGCCGTTCGCTTCCAGCAAACTGATGCGGCTGATGGCGTGCTCGCTGGCATCGACCTTGAGCCGCGTGCCACCGCTGTGGCGCACCTCGGTCAGCACCGCGCCGTCGTAGACCAGCCCAATCTGGTTGGCGTTGCGGTCGGTAATGGCCGACAGATGCCAGTGGCTCGCGTTGCGCTGATCAAAACGCAACGTAGGCTGGTGCCGCTGCTCGAGCAAGAAGTGGTCGTCACGCCGGCTCACGCTGTAAGCTTGATAGACGCAATGTGTGACGCTCGCGCCCGGCTCCGGCATGTCGAAGCGCATCGATGCGCCGTCCTCGGCATGAAAGACCAGCTCCGCCTCGCCGACGACTTCGATCCATTGGCCCCAGGTGCTGGCCCATGCCTTGCCGAATACCGTGCCGCTCGGATTGCCCGAGTTGTGCAGACGGCGCAGCACGATCGGCAATGCGCCCGGCAAGGCAATATCGGGCTGTTCCAGGATGACATTGCCGGTGATGACGTCGATCGGATCGCCGCACTTGCAGATGGTCTCGTCCGGCCGTTCCTTGGCGGCGTTGAATTTCTTCATGCCGGGCAAGCCTTCTTTGATAAAGGCAGTGGCCGGTGTCTTCGGATCGGCAATGACCCTGTTGCCAACGCCAGTCCCTACCTTGGCGCCCAACGCGCCCCCGCGCCAGGCGCCAAGCGCCAAGCAGCATCATCGCCTTCTGGCCATCCGAACCTTTGCCGAACAGCACGCCACCGGCCCAAGCGCCGACCGCACCGCCCACGTAGCCGCCCACCAGTGCGACGCCCACAACCACCGGGCCGGCCACCAACAAGCCGGCGCCCACGCCTGCGACCAGCAGTGCCATATGCACCTCGTCCGAAACCTCGGGCGTGATCAGTTCTGCCATCGTGGTGTCCGTCGGGCCGCCCACGAAGACATTGGGCGAGCCGGACTGTATCTTTGCGCTGCACAGTATCATGTCGCCCACGCGGGCAAAGGGTTTGCCGTTGACGAACACCGTGGACGAGCCTTCCGCCACAAGCTGGGGCGTGGGGCCGTGGCTGGAGCAGGCGGCGATATCGACCTGGGCACGCGCCACCGCCTTGCCGTTCGCAAACACGTTCGGCGAGCCGGTCTTGACCATCCCGGTCACGTTGGCGCCGAATATCTGGCTCGTTATGTCCATCGAACCGATCACTTCCCCGACACCAGCGCCACCGGCCGCTGCCGCCACCACCCCAGCGACGGCGACCAGAGCCAGGCCGCCGGTGGCGATGACGGCGGCACCGACCAGCGCGCCCGCCACCACGCCCGCCACCGCGCCCACCGCCAAACCGACCACCAGGCCGGCCATGGCATGGCTATGGGCAATGGGATCGTCGACACGTCCGGCCGCCGCGCCCAATCAGGACTCCTGCGCCGACTGGGCCACAGCGGGCACTGGCGCGTGCAGGCGCATGCTGCCGAGCATGGCCTCGAACGCCAGATTCCACTCGTCCTTGAAGGCGCCATGACTGGTGCCGGTCAGCAGCAATGCCTTGGAACGGTCAGCGCTTGCGGACTGGACGAAAACAGCAACCTGGCGCTGATGCATTTCGGTGTCGCCGTTGCGCCATGTAAAGTGCAATTCCATCGCGGCCGAGCCGTCGACGACGAGCGCGCTTGTTGAGCAGTTCGAACTTTGGCAATGCCTTGCGCATCTCGTTGGCAAGCGTATCGGCGAAAGCATCGACGGCCGTTTCGGCGAAGGCCTCGGCGCGCGAGATAACGAAAGAGAAATCGCTCGGACCGGAGTCATTGATGATGAATTGATTGACCGTGCGGTCTTTCAAGCTGGGATGCAGCTCGAAGCTGGCTTCGTCGATATTGTATTGGCTCATTGCTGTGTTTATCGTTGGTAGAGTAGGTGGGGGTGCTAAACCCGCGATGGAACTTGACTGCGCAGCGACGTGACGGCTTTTTCACCGGCTGCGCAGGTCAACGTGATGTTGTCGAGGAAGATGCTGACAAGAGATTCAGGCGCACACGATGCTGCATCGCGGCGGCCATCATGTGCCGCTGAGCGATGCTGGGCTCATCGATCTGGACTGTGATCACTCTTGCACAGGAAAACTGCACAGATGTACCAGATTGCTTGCCCTACCCGAGGAGGTATCGCGTTCACCAGATCGACCGCGCAAAAGCCGATCGCCTCGGTTTTAGCGATGTCGTCCGCCTTGCCAACATGCTGCCAAAATTGCATTATACATAACAACTTGGAGTTTACCAAGTGTCAATGTTGTCATCCGTGAATTATGCTACAGCGCTATCGTTGCTCTCCTCAGGCAAGGCAAGTCGCCCAATACCGTCCCCGCCGTCTTTACCGCGCTGCCCGGCATGCCGTTGACCGCCGGAAGGGCAAGCGCCTGTTTTTCCCGGTGCTACTGGTGCCGATTTGTATTCTGGTGGTGCCATGACCTGCCCTGCTCTTCTGGCTCGCTCACATGTTCAACACCCGCTGATGCACGCTAGCCGGCCAAGCCGACGACACACGCGCACGGCACAACCTGGAGCCATCATGACTTACATCATTGTCGATTTCGAGGCAAGCTGCTGCAACGAGGGCCACATTACCCGGGATGAAATGGAGATTATCGAGATCGGTGCAGTTGCATTACACGGCAATGGCCCGTTCACGCTTGGCGAGTTCCAGTCATTCGTCAAACCAGTCCGGCACACGCAGCTGACCGACTTTTGCAAGCAGCTGACCAACATCCCGCAACAGAAAGTGGACAGCGCCGACGCCTTTGGCGCCGTCATGGAGCGTTTCTCCACCTGGATAGCCTCATTCGATGACGCAGTTTTTTGCAGCTGGGGCGACTACGACAAGCATCCGTTGCGACAAGACTGTGCGTACCATGAGGTTCGCTATCCGTTCGGCGATGAACACATCAACATCAAGAAGCGCTTCGCCGACAATATGAGCATGCGAAAGCCGTGCGGACTCGAACAGGCGCTGGCCAAAGTCGGACTTGAGTTTGAAGGGCAACCCCACCGCGGGATCGACGACGCGCGCAATATGGCCAATCTGGCGCCTTATCTGTTCTTTTGACGCGCCTGCACAAACGACGCATTTCCCGACTACGGCATCTACAACACAATGAATTCCATTCAGGCCGCCCTTACCATGTTCAATAAACTGGTGTCGAGAGAACGCGGGCATCGTACAGTCCTGTCGAATCGCCCGGCAGCGCGTATATTGTTCCTGTAGCCGATCCGCAGACCGGCGCGGCGATACGCCATGCCCCGTACCCATCCCTCTTCTCATCTCATCTAAACAGGATTATCACCCATGACACTCGCACGAGGTTACGCGGCGCTGGCCGCCAAGGAAAAACTGGTCCCCTTTTCATTCGAGCGCCGCGCCCCGCGCGCCGATGACGTGGCCATCGACATCAAATTTTGCGGCGTATGCCACTCCGATATCCACCAGGCGCGCGACGAATGGGGCGGTGCGACCTTCCCCATGGTGCCGGGGCACGAAATCGCCGGCGTCGTCACCGCCGTCGGCGCCGATGTCACCAGATTCAAAGTGGGCGACCATGTTGGCGTCGGCTGCTTCGTCGACTCCTGCACCACCTGCGGCACCCGCCACGTCGATCTGGAGCAGTACATGCCAGGGCTGGTCCAGACCTACAACAGCGTGGAGGCCGACGGCGTCACGCCCACCTTCGGCGGCTATTCCAACCATATCGTCGTCAAGCAAGGCTACGTGCTGTCGATTCCCGACAATCTGCCGCTGGACAAGGCCGCGCCGCTGCTGTGCGCCGGCATCACCTTGTATTCGCCGCTGAACCATTGGAAAGCCGGTCCGGGCAAAAAAGTCGCCATCATCGGCTTGGGTGGCCTGGGCCACATGGGCGTGAAAATCGCGCACGCAATGGGCGCCGAGGTAACGGTATTGAGCCAGTCGCTGTCGAAGCAGGAAGATGGCTTGCGTTTCGGCGCCGCCAGCTATTACGCCACCAGCGACAAGGAGACGTTCAACAAGCTGGCCGGCCAGTTCGACCTGATCATCAATACGGTCGGTGCTGCCGTCGACTGGAACGATTACATCCGCTTGCTCAAGATCGACGGCACCATGACCCTGGTGGGCGTGCCCGACGCGGCCACGCCGCCGGTCAATGCCTTCAACCTGATCGGCGCGCGCCGCACCCTGGCCGGCTCGATGATCGGCTCGATCAAGGAAACCCAGGAAATGCTCGATTTCTGCGGCAAGCACAACATCACTGCGGATATCGAACTCATTGATATCGGAATGATCAACGACGCCTACGAGCGCGTCGTCAAGAGCGATGTGCGTTACCGGTTTGTCATCGATATGAAGTCGATGGGGGCGTAAGAGCGAACCAGCGGGGGAGTCTACTACTGGCGCAAGTCCGGCATGAGGCGGACTGTTTCCTTCATTAGTCATCCTCCGCCGTACACCGCGTTTGGGCAAAGCGATTACCTGCAATTTTCTTTAGGGGAGCCATACGTCGGGCACGGCGTTTTTCGATCGACCCTTCCGCTACCGCGTCGGCTACCGCGTCCGCTGGCCCGGTCGCAGCGATAACACGAGGATCATCGCGTCAGTGCTTCAAGGTTGCCATAACAGACCTCCGATCAGGTAAATGCCAGTATCGGTATAGTGTATCGCACGGCGGATGTATACTCCCAACCCTCGCGCTGAGCTCACGTAGCAGCTAAAAAAACTGCCGCCAGTCGGCCAGCCAGTCCGGAAAGCGCGCCGCCTCCATCGGCCGGGCGATGTGGTGGCCCTGCGCATACGTGCAGCCCAGCCCCTGCAAAAAATCCCAGTCCTGGCGCGTCTCCACGCCCACCGCGCAAGACTTGCGGTCAAGGCTGCGCGCCAGTCCCAGGCAAGAACTGAGCACGGTCGCCAGCGAGCGCTTGCGCGAGGCGCCGTCGACAAAGCTGCGGTCGATCTTCAGTTCCGAAAACGGCACGCGCGCCAGTTGCTGCACGTTCGAGCGCCCGGTGCCGTAGTCGTCCACCGCCAGCCCATACCCCATCATGCGCAGGCGCAGAAGGCGTTCCAGAAAACTCGGGTCGTTGGTCAGCACCGCCGATTCGGGCAACTCGAACGTGAGCAGCGCCGGCTCCACGCCATGCCGGTCGGTGCAGACGCCGATCTGGCGCAGAAAATCCGGATGGCCGATGGTTTCCGCCGACAGATTGAGCGAGATCGCGGCCGGCAGGCCTTTGTCGTGGAAGGCGCGGCAATGCGCGGCCGCGCCTTCAATCATGGTCCAGTCCAGAAAATCGATGCGGTGGTTTTGCTCCAGCGCGTCGATAAAGGCGGCCGGCCCCAGCACCCCGTGCTCTGGGTGGATCCAGCGTGCGAACACTTCCAGCCCCTTCACCTCGCCGCTGGCCAGTTCGATCTTGGGCTGGAAAAACGGTTCGAACTGGCGCGCCTGCAGGCCCACGCCCACCTGAGCAAAGCTGAAACGCGGCAGCGCGCGGCGCTCCTGTACCTGGGCGACAGGCGGCGTGTAGTGCGACAGCAGCGCTTCCAGATGGCCGCTGGTAAGCGGCTTGGGGATGGTGCCGAGCAGGTCGAGCCCATACGCGAGCGCCAGGCTTTCGACCGAAAACAGCAGGCTGGCGTGGCAGGAGCCGGTGATAATCGCCCGCGTGCCGGCATTGAGCACGGTGATGTCGCGTATCAGCGCCAAGCCGTCGCGCCCGGACAGGGCCAGGTCGATCACCGCAATGTCGATCGGCGGCCCGGCCGGCGCTTCGATCTGGCGCAGCGCCGCTTCGCCGTCGGCCGCCGCGCTGATGCGGGTGGCGCCCAGGCGGCCGAGCATGTCGATCAGGGTCTGGCGCTGCGCTGCGTCGCCGTCGGCGACCAGAAAGTGCAAGTGGGCGATGTCCATCATATCTCCGCTGAAGTCCGAGTATTGACATTACCCCCGGAAAGCAGCTTCGTCTATGCTGTCAAGAAACTGTTTCGCCTTACTTTGATTGAATCTGCCTCAACTGTTCAAAAAAACAGACAGCTGCACACGCGGCCACGTTGAGCGACTCGATCTGGCCCATGTGCGGAATGACGACTTGATGCGTTGCCAACGCCAGCAGGTCGTGCGCCACGCCCTGCCCTTCGTGCCCGAGCAGCCAGGCCACCGGGCGCGCCAGGTCCACGTCGTACAGGCGCTGCGTGGCGTAGCCGCTGGTGGCCAGCACCGGAATGGCCGACGCCTTCACCAGGTCGGCCAGGTCGACGTTTTCGTGGATGTCGACCACGAAGTGCGCCCCCATGGCCGCGCGCAGCACCTTGGGCGACCAGCAAAAGGCCGTGCCGCCGCTGCAATAGACCTGGGTGATGCCGGCCGCCGCCGCGCTGCGCAGGATCGAGCCGACGTTGCCCGGGTCTTGCAGGTTATCCAGCAGGACCGCCGAGGCGGTGAGCACCCCGGGCGCGGCCAGCGCCGGGGTGGCGATCAGGAACATCAGGCCGACGCCGTGTTCGACCTGGCTCAAGGCGTTGTACAAGGCGTCCGGCATGGCGGTGACATGCGCGCGCGCTGTTTCGCACTGCATCACGATCTCGGCCACTTCCGGGTTGGCCAGCGCGCCTTCGGAGACCAGGCAGTGCAGCGGCGCGCCGCGCAGCTGCAAATACGACTGGCACAGATGCACGCCGTCGAGCAGGGTCTGGCCGGCCTTGCGCCGCGCCTGCGAGCTGCCGGCGAGGTGTTTCAGGTCTTTATAGAGCGGATTGTCGCGCGAGGTGATGGTTTTCATGCCGCCGCTCCAAAATCGAACGACATGTCCATTCCGACGATGGTGTTGGCCACCGAAACCGGCAAGGTGGCGCGCACCGGCGCGAACGAGCGCCGATGCACCGGCGAAGCGCCATGCTCGCGCAGGCGCGCCAGGTGCAGCGCGGTGCCGTAGCCCTTGTGCTGGTCGAAGCCGTACTGCGGATACAGTGCGTGCAGCGCCACCAGGGCGGCGTCGCGCGCGGTCTTGGCCAGGATCGACGCGGCCGAAATGGCATGTACCTTGTCGTCGCCTTCGATAATCGGATGGCAGCGCACCTGCATCACCGGGCTGCGGTTGCCGTCGATCAGGGCAATGGTCGGCATGGTCGACAGGGCTTCCACCGCGCGCCGCATGGCCAGCATGGTCGCCTGCAAAATGTTGATGCTGTCGATTTCGTCGTGCGAGCATTCGGCGATCGCCCAGGCCAGCGCGTATTGCTTGATCTGCGGCGCCAGCGCTTCGCGCTTCTCGGCGGTGAGCTTCTTGGAGTCGCGCAGGCCCTCGATGGGGCGGTCCGGATGCAAGATCACGGCGGCGGCGAACACCGGGCCGGCCAGCGGGCCGCGCCCTGCTTCGTCCACGCCGCAGACGATATCCTCTGGCGTGAACGGATAGGCGTTCTTTTTCAGCCCCGGATAAAAATTGACTTTTTTGGTTCTCATGATGACTTTTTCGATGCCGCGATAACGCGCATGACGGCGGCCGCGCTTTCCTGCGCGCTGTTGCGCAAGAGGCTGTGGTGCATCTCGGTGAAGCGCTGCACCAGCAGCTTGCGCTTGGCCGCGTTATTAAGTTGTTCCCACATGGCGTCGGCCAGCTTGTGCGGCGTGACGTCATGCTGCAGGATTTCCGGCACCAGGAATTCGCGCGCCAGGATATTCGGCAGCCCGATCCACGGCTGGTAGCCCATGTGGCGCATGATCTCGTACGAGGCGCGCATGACTTTGTACGCAATGACCATCGGCTTCTTGAACAGCGCCACTTCCAGGGCCGCCGTGCCGGACGCCACCAGCACCGCGTCGGCGGCGGCAATGGCGTCGTGCGAGCGGCCCTCTAACAGGTCGATGCGCACCGACTGCAAGCCGGCTTTGGCGATCAATTCGGTGAAATACTGGCGCTGGCGCTCGCCCGCCATCGGCGCGACAAAGCGCAGGTCCGGGTCGCGCGCGGCCAGCAGCTTGACCGCGCCCACAAAGGGCTCGGCCAGGTATTTGAGTTCGCCCATGCGGCTGCCCGGCATGAGCGCGATCACGCGCGCGCCCGGCGGCATGCCGAGCGCCGTGCGCGCCGCCGCCACGTCGGGCTCCATGGGAATGACTTCGGCCAGCGGATGGCCGATGTAGGTACACGGCACGCCGGCCTTGCGATAAATCTCTTCCTCGAACGGGAAGATCACCAGCATGTGCGAAACGGCCTTGATGATCTTCTTGATGCGCCCACCGCGCCAGGCCCAGATCTGCGGACTGACGAAGTGCATGGTCGGTATCCCGGCTTGTCTTAACTGCTGTTCCAGCCCGAGGTTAAAGCCGGGATAGTCGGCGCCGATGAACACGTCCGGGCGCTCGGCCAGCAGGCGGTCGCGCAGCGTGTTCTGGATGCCCTTGATTTCGCGGTAGCGCGGAATGATTTCGAACAGGCCGCGCACGGTCAGGCGGTCCATCTCGATGTCCGACACAAAACCCTGCTCCATCATGCGCGGGCCGCCAATGCCGTGAAAGCGCGCCTCGGGCAGGTGCGGCCGCAGGCCGGCCAGCAGGCGCGCGGCGAGCATGTCGCCGGATACTTCGCCCGCCACCAGCGCGACAGATACCCCGGCCGAAGCAGCGCGGACTGAATCAGCGGACAATGCCACGGGACGCAGTCCCCAGGAAAGCGAGCATGGCGCCGATATCGAGCGCGGCGGCGGGCGACTCGTGCTGCTGGTCGACCAGGGCCCCCTTGGCTTGTTCGAGCGTCATGCCGGAGCGGTAAATGAGCTTGTAGGCCGCGCGCACGCCGTCGATCTGCGGCCGGGTAAAGCCGCGCCGCTTCATGCCTTCGATGTTGACGCCGTGGGCACTGGCCGGATTGCCCGACACCAGCACGAACGGCGGCACGTCTTGCGTGAGGCTGGTGTACATGCCGAGGAAGGCATGCGCGCCGATCTTGCAGAACTGATGCACGCCGACGAAACCCGACAAGATCGCCCAGTCGCCCACTTCCACGTGTCCGGCCAGTTGCGCGTTGTTCGAGAAAATCGTGTTGCTGCCCACCTGGCAGTCGTGCGCCAGGTGGCAGTAGGCCGAGATCCAGTTGTCGTGGCCCAGGCGGGTGACGCCTTCATCCTGGACGGTGCCGGTATTGAAGGTGCAAAATTCGCGCACCGTATTGCGGTCGCCAACGATGAGGCGGGTCGGCTCGCCGTCCCATTTCTTGTCTTGCGGCGGCGCGCCGATCGACGAGAACTGGAAGAACTTGTTGTCCTTGCCGATGGTGGTGTGGCCTTCGATGACCACGTGCGGGCCAACCACCGTGCCGGCGTCGATCGACACATGCGGGCCGATGATCGAAAAGGCGCCGACTTCGACGCTGGAGTCGAGCTGCGCGCGCGCATCGACAATGGCGCTGGGATGGATCGTGGCCATTTAGTTCCCCATCGGCTGGCTCGCGTCGCTCGCGCTGCGGATGGTACACATCAGCTCCGCTTCGAGGGCGATGGCGCCATCGACGCTGCCGACGGCCTTGTATTTCCAGATGCCGCGCGAGCAGCGAATGATCTCGATATCCATGCGCAGCTGGTCGCCAGGGCCGACCGGGCGCTTGAAGCGCGCGTTGTCGATGCCGACAAAGTAGACCACCGAATTGGCGTCCGGTTTGACGCCGATCGACATGAACGACAAGATCGCCGCGGTCTGCGCCATCGCTTCGATCATCAACACGCCCGGCATGACCGGCTTGTGCGGAAAGTGCCCGTTGAAGAATTCTTCGTTGGCGGTGACGTTCTTGATCGCGCTGATCGACTTGTGCGCTTCCCAGTCCAGCACGCGGTCCACCAGCAGCATCGGATAGCGGTGCGGGAGGTATTCCTTGATCTGGCAGATGTCGAGGGTCTTGCCGGGTACGCCTTTGTTGTCGGTAATGGTCATATGTCTTCTATTTTTGTTCTGTGAGTGCCTTGACGGCTTTTTCGAGCGCGCGGATTTTTTCGCGCATCGACGTCAGGTTGCGCAGCAGGACGGCGTTCTTTTCCCAGTCGCTGTTCTTGGCGATCGGGTAAAAGCCCGTGTACTGGCCCGCTTCCTTGATCGAGTTGGCCACCAGGCTGCCGGCGGTGACGTACACCTTGTCGACGATGGTGATGTGGCCCGAGACCATGGCCGCGCCGCCGAAGGTGCAGTATTTGCCGATGGTGGCGCTGCCGGCCACGCCGACGCAGCCGGCCATCGCCGTGTGCGCGCCGATATGGCAGTTATGGCCGATCTGGATCAGGTTATCGAGCTTGACGCCGTCTTCGATGATGGTGTCGGCCATGGCGCCGCGGTCGACCGTGGTGTTGGCGCCGATGTCGACGTCGTCGCCGATCATCACGCGACCGGTCTGCGGAATCTTGATGTACACGCCGCCTTCGTTGGCAAACCCGAAGCCGTCGGTGCCGATCACGGCGCCCGAGTGGATGATGCCGCGCTTGCCGATCTGGCAGCGGGCATGGAAGGTGGCGTTCGCGAACAGGTGCGTGCCTTCGCCGATGACGGCGTCGCGCCCGACGAAGCTGCCGGCGTCGATGACGGCGTTCGCGCCAATGACGGCGCCCGCTTCAATCGTCACCTGCGGGCCGACATGCGCGCTCGGGTCGACCTTGGCGGTCGGATGCACACTGGCGGTCGGGTCGATGCCGGCCGGCGCCACGACCGGATCGAGCGAGGCGAAATACTGGGCGGCGTAGGCGAAGTAGACGTGCGGGTTCTTGACGACGATGCGCGCGCCCTGGTAGCTCGCGCCGACGATCTCGTCGTCGGCGCTTGATACGATCATGGCCGCCGCGCCGCTCTGCGCGGCCTGGGCCCGCAGTTTGCTGTTGCTCAGATAACTGATGTGCGAAACGCCTGCGTCAGCCAATGGCGCGACCCCGGATACCTCGGTATTCGGGTCGCCAATCAGCTGTCCTCCCAAGCGTTCGACCAATTGACCTAGTCGAGTGCCCATCTTTTTAGTCCTGTCTTGAGTTTGTATTGGTGTTATTTGTCGAGCTGTTTCAGGATCTTGTCCGTGATATCGATGCGCGGGCTGGTCCAGGCCGATTCCTGCAGCACGATATCGAGCTTTTCCTGCTCGGCGATCTGTTCGATCAGCTTGTACGCCTTTTGCGCGATGTTGGCGCGCTCTTCGCTCTTACGCTGGATCAGGTCTTCGCGGAACTCGCGCTGGGTGCGCTGCACGTCCTTTTCGAGGTCGAGCAGTTCGCGCGCGCGGCGCGTGCGTTCCAGTTCGGGCAGGGTCGGTGCCTCGGTCTCGAACTTCGCCTCCATCGACTTGAAGCGCGTTACCGTGTCCTGGATCGACTTCTGGCGCTTGGAAAACTCGGCTTCGATCTTGGCGTCGGCGGCCTTGGCCAGCTTGGACTCGGTCATCAGGCGTTCGGTGAAAACGTAGCCAATCCTGCTCGGCGCGGTTTGCGCCTGGGCCAGCGAGCACGCGCACAAAGCCAGCAGGGCAAGATGCTTGGGCCAGGAGGCAGTCACAGTGTTCAACATAGTTCTCCGCAATCTAAAATGGAAACGGTCGCGTTAGCGATCAGAAACCGGTACCCATCTGGAACTGGAAGCGTTCCAGGCGATCGCCAGGTTTCGCGTTCAAAGGCTTAGCATAACTCAACTTGAGCGGGCCGACCGGCGAAATCCAGCTCACGCCCAGGCCTGCCGAATAACGCAGTTCGTTCAGGCGCATTTTCTGGTCTTCGCTGTAGACCTGGCCGGCGTCGGCAAAGCCGAACCAGCGCAGGCTGCGGTCGGTGCCGCTGCCGGGGAAAGGCAGCTGCAGTTCGGCATTGCCGATGATGCGCTTGGCGCCGCCGACCGCGTCGCCGTTGCGGTCGACCACGCCGAGCGAGGAGCTCAGGTAGCCGCGCACCGAACCGATACCGCCGCCGTTGAAGTTCTTGAAAACCGGGTACGGGCTGCCCTTGATGCCCTGGCCGTAATCGAATTCACCGCGCAGCGCCAGGGTGATCTTGTTGGTCAACGGACGGAACCACTCGTGGTTGTAGATCATGCGGTAGTATTTGGTGTCGCCGGCCAGGTCCAGTTCCAGGTTGGCGCGCTGGTAGCGGCCGGCCGATGGCGTGATCGCGCTGTCGCGGCTGTCGCGCTGCCAGGCGGCCGTCAGCGGCAAGGCGTTGGTGGTGGCGCTGCCGATGCCGCTCTCGATGCCGGTAACCTGGCGCACGTAGTCCTGGTAGCGGGTCGGGCTGGTGATATCGGTTTCGATGGTGGTGCGTTCGAGGCCGATACCGAAGTAGACGGTGTCGGTTTCGGAGAACGGCACGCCGTAGCTCACGCGGCCACCGGTCTGCTTGACCTTGTAGGTGCCCTGGTTCAGCGCCGGCGGGTTCAGGGTGCGCAAATACAGTTCGAACTGCTGCGACACGCCGTCTTCGGTGAAGTACGGATTGGTGTGCGACAGCGCGATGGTGCGGCTGTAGTCGCTGGTGTTGAGCTCCATGCCGACCGTGTTGCCGCTGCCGGCAAAGTTGGCCTGCTGGATCGACGCGGTGAAGGTGAACTTTTCCGCCTGCGAGAACGAACCGCCGATCAGGAAGTTACCGGTCGGTTTTTCGACCACGGTCAGGTTCACGTCGACCTGGTCGGAGGTGCCCTGCGCTTCCGGCGTGTCGATGGTCACTTCCTTGAAGTAGCCGAGGCGGTCGACGCGGTCGCGCGACATCTTGATCTTGTTGCCGTCGTACCAGGAGCCTTCGAACTGGCGGAACTCGCGGCGGATGACTTCGTCGCGCGTGGTGGTATTGCCGGCGATGTTCATGCGGCGCACGTAAGCGCGCTTGCCCGGATCGACGAAGAAGGTAAACGCCACCTGGCGCTTTTCGCGGTCGATTTCCGGGTTCGCATTGACGTTGGCGAACGCATAGCCGAAGGTGCCCATGCGGTCCGAAATGAGCTTGTTGCTCAAGGTGAGCAGCTCGCCCGAGTAGGTCTGGCCTTCGCGCAGGCGCACCAGTTCTTTCAGCTCGTCCTCGCGCCCGAACATTTCGCCTTCGAGCTTGATGCCGGAGACGGTGTACTTCTCGCCTTCGGTGATGTTGATCGTCAGGTAGATGTCTTTTTTGTCGGGCGTGATCGACACTTGGGTCGATTCGACGTTCGCTTCCAGGTAGCCGCGGTTCAGGTAGAACGACTTGATCGACTCGATGTCGCCGGTCAGCTTGGTCTTGGAATACTGGTCGGCCTTGGTGTACCAGGTGAACCAGCCGGAGGTGCCCAGTTGCAGCACTTCGCGCAGTTCCTTGTCCGAGAAGGTCTTGTTGCCGACGATGCTGATCTGCTTGATGCGCGCGACCTCGCCTTCGTCGACGTTGAACATGACGGTGACGCGATTGCGTTCGATCGGGGTGACGGTGGTGGTGATCTTCACGCCGTACAGGCCGTGCGACAGGTACTGGCGCTTGAGCTCCTGCTCGGCGCGGTCGACCGAGGCCTTGTCGAAAATCTTGGTCTCGCCGACGCCGATTTCCTTGAGCGCCTTGACCAGCACGTCCTTTTCGAATTCCTTGGTGCCGGTGAAATCGACCGTGGCAATCGCCGGCCGTTCTTCGACCAGCACGACCAGCACGCCCTTTTCTTCTTCCAGGCGCACGTCCTTGAAGAAGCCGGTCGCGTACAGGGCCTTGATGGCGGCGATACTCTTTTCGTCGTTGAACGTTTCACCCACGCGCACCGGGAGGTAGCTGAACACGGTACCGGCTTCGGTACGCTGGATGCCCTCGACCCGGATATCCTTGACCACGAACGGGTTCACTGCGAGGGCTTGTCCGGCGCACAGCGCCAGGACGGCAGCGCCGATTAAGCTGCGACGAAAGAATGGCAAGGCAAAACGTTCAGAATTTAATTTCATTGGGGTTATTCAATGGTCAATCGTTTGGACAACGTATATATGTATTCGCGGGAGGCGTGGGCGCCGCTTGCGTCAGGCGGTTCACGTCATTGAAGAGCGCAAGGCCCATCAGCATCACCAGCAACGCCATGCCGGCATACTGCGCCAGCTCGACTATCCGGCCCGGCAGGGGGCGCCCGGTCAAAACTTCCAGCGAATAATACAGCAAAAGCCCACCGTCCAGAACCGGAATTGGTAACAGATTCATCACCCCGAGACTGACGCTGACGACGGCGATGAAGCTTAAAAATTCAATCGGGCCCAGGCGCGCGGTCTTGCCGGCGTAGTCGGCGATCGTCACCACGCCGGTCAGGTTCGCCAGCGAGACCTGTCCTGTCACCATCTTGCCGATCATCTTCAGGCTCATCACGCTTTGCTGCCAGGTGGTCGCAGCGCCGGCGCCGATGGCCTCGAACGGCCCCAGGGTGACCTTCACCATCTCCGGCGACGACATGATCTGGGCATTGATGCGCGAGATATTAGTAGCTTTACTCAGTTCCGGCGTAACCGCCAGGCTCAAGCTGCGACCGCCGCGCTCGATCACGAATTGCAGGGTGCGCCCGCACGCATTGCCCACCAGTTTCATCAGCACCGAGCCGTCCGCCACCGCTTGACCGTCGATGCTGACCACGCGGTCGCCCGGCTGCATGCCGGCGCGTCCCGCCGGGCCGGCCGGATCGGGAATCTTGCCTATCGTAACCGGGGTCAGGAAGGTGGAAATGCCGAGCTCACCCAGCAGTTCGCCTTCGACATTCTTGCCGGCCAGCGCAGCCGGCGGCAAGGTGGCGCGGTAGCGCGCCCCGCCCTGCTGGGCCACGTCGAAACGCACGCCGTTTTTATCGAGCACCGCCTTCAGGGTTTCCCAGCGCAGTTCGGCGTAGGTGGCGACCGGCGCGCCGTTGACGGCGACGATGCGGTCGCCTCCGCGCAGGCCGGCCTGGTAAGCGGGCGTGTTCGCTTCCATGCTGCGCACGCGGGTGCCGATCTCGTCCATGCCAACCATGTACAGGCCAGCGAACACCGCAATCGCCAGCAGGAAATTGGCGACCGGGCCGGCGGCCACGATGGCGATGCGCTGCCAGACGCTCTTGCGCGTGTATTCGCGCGCCTGGTCGGCCTCGGACAGGGCCCGGGTACCGGGATCGCGGTCGTCGAGCATGCGCACGTAGCCGCCCAGCGGCAGGATCGAGATGACCCACTCGGTCTGGTCGGCGCCGAAGCGGCGCGACCAGATCACTTTGCCGAAGCCGAGCGAAAAACGCAGCACCTTGACGCCGCACAGGCGGGCCACCGTGTAGTGGCCCAGTTCGTGGAAGATGATCAGCGGCCCCAGCGAGCACAGGAACGCCAGGATGGTGGTGAACAAGGTCATCTGGCGAGGCCGGCGACGAGGGCCTGGGCGGCGGCGCGGGCGCGGGCGTCGCAGTCCATCACGGCCTCGATGCTGGTGGCGGCGTGGTGTGCGTTCTCGTGCATGACGCGCGCGATCACGCGGTCGATATCGCGGAAACCGATGCGGCGCTCCAGAAAGGCTTGCACCGCCACTTCGTTGGCGGCGTTGAGCAGGGCCGGCGCGGTGCCGCCCGCGTCGAGCGATTCGAAGGCCAGCGCCAGACAGGGAAAGCGCCCCAGATCGGGCTGGTAAAACTGCAAGGTGCCGATGCTGGCCAGATCGAGCTGGGCCACGCCGGATTCTATGCGCTCAGGAAATGCGAGCGCGTTGGCGATCGGGGTGCGCATGTCGGGGTTGCCCAGTTCGGCGATCACCGAGCCGTCCACGTACGAGACCATCGAATGGATCACGCTTTGCGGGTGGATCAGCACCTCGATCAGCGCGGCCGGCGCGCCGAACAGCCAGTGCGCTTCGATCACTTCCAGGCCCTTGTTCATCATGGTGGCCGAGTCGACCGAGATCTTGCGCCCCATGGACCAGTTCGGATGCTTGCAGGCTTGGTCGGGGGTGACGTGTTCGAGCGTCTCGACCGCGCGGTTCAGGAACGGGCCGCCGGAGGCGGTCAGCACGATCCTGGCCACGCCGGCCGCGCCGGGCTGGCGCGCGTACGCTTGCGGCAGCGACTGGAAAATCGCATTGTGTTCGCTGTCGATCGGCAGCAAGGTGGCGCCGTGCTCCTGCACCGCGTCTATGAACAGCTGGCCCGACATGACCAGGGCTTCCTTGTTGGCGAGAAGAATTTTTTTGCCGGCACGGGCCGCGGCCAGGGTCGGGGCCAGGCCGGCGGCGCCGACGATGGCGGCCATGACCGTGTCGACGTCGGCGCTGGAGGCGATCGCGCACAGCGCCGCTTCGCCGTGGTCGACCTCGACAGCAAGGCCGCGTGTACGCAGCAAGGCGTCCAGGCGCCTTGCCGCGTCGGCGCTGCCGACCACGGCGCGGGACGGGCGAAAGCGCGCGCACTGTTCGGCCAGTTCTTCCACCTTGGCATGCGCACTCAAGGCATACACCTGGTATTTATCAGGATGGCGTGCAAGCACGTCCAGGGTGGACACGCCGATCGAACCGGTCGCGCCTAGAATGGTGATGCGTTGCATAGGCGTTCTTTCAAACTTTTTTCAAACGAGGTTCACAGCATCCCGGTGTAGATCAGGGCGGCCAGCGGCATGACCGGCACCAGCGCATCGATACGGTCGAGCACGCCGCCATGGCCGGGCAGCAGATTGCTGCTGTCCTTGACGCCGGCGCGGCGCTTGAGCTGCGATTCGACCAGGTCGCCCACCACGCTGGCCGCGACCAGCACCACCAGCACCGCCAGCGCCCCACCCCAGCCCAGCCTGGCCTGCAGGTGGACCGGGAAGGTGTCGGCCAGCAGCGGGCCGGCGAACTGGATCAACAGGCTCGACAGGACCAGCACGGCGATGCCGCCGCCGATCGCGCCTTCCCACGATTTGCCTGGGGAAATGGTCGGCGCCAGCTTGCGCTTGCCGAACGCCTTGCCGGAGAAGTAAGCACCGATGTCGGCGATCCAGACCAGCGCCATGACCGACAGCAAATACACGGCAGAATGCTTGAAGAACAGCACGATGGCGGCGAAGCAGGCGACGATGGAAATGGCGTACATGGTCGCCAGCATGGTGTTGCGCCCGCCTTCGGGCGGCGGCAGGCCGGTTTTCAGGGCCGGCACAAAACGGAACAGCCACAGCAGGGTCGACAGGCCGAACCAGAACTTGACCGCGCTGTTGTCCTTGTACAGGAAGGCGTAGGCGAACGCGGCGCTCCAGAACAGGGCGACCAGGAAGGCTTGCTTGCGCGAGGACTTGAACAGCTGAAAGCTTTCAGTGACGGCGGCCGTGAGGAACAGCAGCACCACCGCGGCAAAGGCGGGGTAATACCCGCCAAACAGCACCGCCAGCAGGACGACAAGCAAGACGACAGCGGTGATGATCCGGGTAATTAGCATCAGCTTTTCTTTCCAGCCAGTTGGTCGCCGGTGCGCCCGAAACGGCGCTCCCGGTTTTGATAGGACGCGATGGCCGCGTCCAGGGACTCGATCGAAAAATCGGGCCAGTAGGTATCGGTAAAATACAGCTCGGAATACGCCAGTTGCCACAGCAGGAAGTTGGAAATGCGCTCTTCCCCGCCGGTGCGGATGAACAGGTCCGGCTCGGGCGCGTAAGCCATGACCAGGTGCTCGGCCAGTTGTTCTTCGGCAAAGGTGGTGATGCCGGGATTGGCGGCGACCATCTTGCTGGTGGCTTGCATGATGTCCCAACGGCCGCCGTAATTGGCGCAGATGGTCACCGTCAGGCGCGTGTTGTTGGCCGTGCGGCGCTGGGCCGAGGCAATCATGTCTTGCAGCCTGGAATCGAAGCGCGACAAATCGCCGACGACTTTCAGGCGAATATTGTTTGCGTGCATCTTCGCCACTTCGCGTTCGAGCGCGGTGACGAACAGGCGCATCAGGAGCGAGACTTCTTCTTCGGGGCGACGCCAGTTTTCGGATGAAAAGGCGAACAGGGTGAGGTACTCGATGCCGCGCTCGATGCAGGCTTCGACGCAGCCGCGCACGGCTTCGACGCCCTTGACGTGGCCGGCCACGCGCGGGAGGAAGCGCTTGGTGGCCCAGCGGCCGTTGCCGTCCATGATGATCGCAACGTGACGCGGCACGCGGGCCACTTCGGGTACTGCTGTCGTCGAACTTTTATAGATCATAAATCCAGACTATCTAGAACAAATGCATGGGAAGCGGACGCCGGGTCCGCCTCAGCGTGGGCAGACCCTGCCTTCGCGCTTTCCCCGACTCTACACTGTCAGGACTTCTTTTTCTTTTTCAGCAACCAGTTTATCGACATCGATGACAAACTTGTCGGTCAGTTTCTGGATTTCTTCCGATGCGCGACGCTCGTCATCTTCCGAGCAAGCCTTGTCCTTGACCAGCTTTTTGAGCGATTCGTTGGCATCGCGGCGGATGTTGCGGATCGCGATCTTGGCATCTTCCGCCTCGCCCTTGACCAGCTTGACCATTTCCTTGCGGCGTTCTTCGGTCAGCGGCGGGGTCGGCACGCGGATCATGTCGCCCTGCGACGATGGATTGAGACCGAGGTCGGCGTCGCGGATCGCCTTTTCGACGGTGGTCAGCATCTTCTTTTCCCACGGCTGCACGCCGATGGTGCGGGCGTCGATCAGGGTCACGTTGGCGATCTGGGTCAGCGCGGTGGCCGAACCATAGTAATCGACCATCACGTGATCGAGGATGCCGGTGTGGGCGCGCCCGGTACGGACCTTGGCCAGATCGCTTTTAAGGGTGTCGATCGACTTGTTCATGCGCTCTTGCGCGTTTTTCTTGACGTCAGCGATAGTCATGCTGCTCTCCTGTAGCTCTGAATGATATTAAACGTGTACCAGTGTACCTTCGTCTTCGCCCATGATCACGCGTTTGAGCGCGCCCGGCTTGACGATGGAAAACACCTTGATCGGCAGTTTCTGGTCGCGGCACAGCGCGAACGCGGTCGCATCCATCACCTGCAGGTGCTTGGAAATGGCTTCGTCGAAGGTAATCGACTCGTAGCGGGTGGCGTTCGGGTCCTTTTTCGGGTCGGCGGTGTAGACACCATCGACCTTGGTGGCCTTGAGCACGATTTCGGCGCTGATTTCCGAACCGCGCAGGGCGGCGGCGGTATCGGTGGTGAAGAAGGGGTTGCCGGTGCCGGCGGCGAACACGACAACCTTGCCTTCTTCCAGGTATTGCAGCGCTTTCGGGCGCACGTAGGGCTCGACCACCTGTTCGATGGCGATCGCCGACATGACGCGGGCGACAATGCCGACGTGGCGCATGGCGTCGGCCAGGGCCAGCGCGTTCATCACGGTGGCCAGCATGCCCATGTAATCGGCGGTGGCGCGGTCCATGCCCTGGGCGCCGGGTGCGACGCCGCGGAAGATGTTGCCGCCGCCAATGACGACGGCCAGTTCCACGCCCAGGTTCGCTACTTCCGCGACATCGGCGACCATGCGCTCGATGGTGGCGCGGTTGATGCCGTAAGGATCATCGCCCATCAGTGCTTCGCCAGACAATTTCAGGAGTACGCGTTTGTAGGCTGGTTTCGACATGGGGGTGGGCTCCAAAAAATGACGGTTTGTATTCGGTCTTGCCGTGCGCACACTTTCATGTGCGCAGATTAAAAAAACGGGCCTTCCGGCCCGCTTTCACACTTACTGCTTGTTAGCAGCCATTTGCGCCGCAACCTCTGCAGCGAAATCGTCTTGCTTTTTCTCGATGCCTTCACCAACAACATACATCGTGAATGCTTTCACGCTGGTGCTTTTTTCTTTCAGCATCTGTTCGATCGACTGCTTGTCGTTCTTGACGAACGACTGGTTCAGCAGCGAGACTTCTTTCAGATACTTCTGGATCGAGCCTTCCAGGCGCTTGGCCAGGATCTCAGCCGATTGTACCGGCTTGCCTGCGGCAACGGCGACATCTGCATCTTCCTGAGCTTTCAGAGCAGCAACCGAGCGCTCTTTTTCGATCAGTTCGGCAGGAACCTGCTCCGACGACAGCGATACCGGCTTCATGGCGGCGATGTGCATGGCCACGTCCTTACCAACTTGCTCGTCGGCGCCGTCGAAGTCGACTACGACACCGATACGGGTGCCGTGCAGGTACGACGCCAGCTTGCTGGTGGTGTCGAAACGCTGGAAGCGGCGGATCGTCATGTTTTCGCCGATCTTGCCGATCAGGGCGATACGCACTTCGTCCAGGGTCTTGCCATCGAGTGGCAGGGCCAGCAGGGCGGCGACGTCGGCCGGATTGTTTTCGGCAACCAGGCGCGCGGCGTTGTTGGCCAGGGCCAGGAAGTCGTCGTTCTTGGCGACGAAGTCGGTTTCGCTGTTGACTTCAACCAGGGCGCCGATATTGCCAGCGATGAAGGTTGCTACAACGCCTTCAGCGGTGATGCGGGTCGCATTGCTGGTCGCTTTGGTGCCCAGTTTGACGCGCAGGATTTCTTCCGCACGCGCCATGTCGCCATCGGCTTCGGTCAGTGCTTTTTTGCATTGCATCATCGGTGCGTCGGTTTTCGCGCGCAGTTCGCCTACCATCGCTGCTGTAATCGCTGCCATGTGTTTCTCCTAAATTTGTGACATATTCTGTTTAAAAAAAAGGGGGAGCTGCTGCTACCCCTTTTGTTTTCCGCGGCGCCAGAGGGGCGCCTGAAGCAATTACGCCTGCTCGGAGACTTCGACGAATTCGTCGCCAGCCGATTTAACCAGTTCAACGATTTCGTTGGAGGCGTTTGCACGGCCTTCCAGGATCGCATCGGCAACGCCGCGGGCGTACAGCATGATCGCTTTGGACGAATCGTCGTTGCCTGGAATGACGTGGGTCACGCCTTCTGGCGAGTGGTTGGTATCGACGATGCCGATAACAGGGATGCCCAGCTTGCCGGCTTCGGTGATCGCGCCTTTATGGTAACCGACGTCGACGACGAAGATTGCGTCAGGAACGCCGCCCATGTCCTTGATACCGCCGATGGCCTTTTGCAGCTTGGTCATTTCGCGCTGGAACATCAGGCCTTCTTTTTTCGACAGCTTCTCAACCGAACCGTCTTCAACTTGCGCTTCCATGTCTTTCAGGCGCTTGATCGAGGTCTTGATGGTTTTGAAGTTGGTCAGCATGCCGCCCAACCAGCGCTGGTCGACGAAAGGAACGCCGGCGCGTGCAGCTTCAGCGGCGATGATTTCGCGCGCTTGACGCTTGGTGCCGACCATCAGGATGGTGCCGCGGTTGGACGCGACCTGCTTGATGGTTTTCATGGCTTCCTGATACATACCCATCGTCTTTTCCAAGTTGATGATATGAATCTTGTTGCGGTGGCCGAAAATGAACGGCGCCATTTTTGGGTTCCAAAAACGGGTTTGGTGACCGAAGTGGACACCGGCTTCCAGCATTTCACGCATTGTTACGGACATGTAATTCTCCAGGGTTGGGTCTGGAATCCGGTCAGTCACCATACAGGCACCCTTTGCGACCGGATTCGCGATTTTAACAAGATTTGTGGCATTTCTTAAACAACATTGCTCGAAAGCGAATTCAAGCAACCCGAGATTCTAACCGGAATGCGGGATTTTTTCAAGTACCGCGCAGTTCGATCCACCACTGCCTCGCTCCTGGCTTCAACGACGCCAGCAGCCGGCGCACGACGACGCTTGCGGAAACGACGTACAGCTTATCCCTTATAATGGTCGGCATATTTGCACGGGTCTTCGCCATATCCTCCCGCTGTTACTCAATCTTACTGTTATTGCTGATTGCCAACTTATGTCCAACATCTCGATCAAAACCCCCGCCGACATCGAAGGCATGCGCATCGCCGGCCGTCTTGGCTCCGAAGTGCTCGACTACATCACGCCCTTCGTCAAGGTCGGCGTCACCACCGGCGAGCTGGACCGTCTTTGCCATGAATACATGGTGATGGTACAGGGCACCATTCCGGCCCCGCTGAACTATTGCCCGCCGGGCTACACGCCCTACCCGAAAGCCATCTGCACCTCCGTCAACGACGTGATCTGCCACGGCATCCCGGGCGACAAGGCGCTCAAGGACGGCGACATGGTCAACCTCGACATCACCGTCATCAAGGATGGTTACCACGGCGACAACAGCCGCATGTTCCTGGTCGGCAAACCGTCGATCCTGGCCAAGCGCCTCAACGAAGTCACCTACGAATGCATGTGGCTCGGCATTGCGCAGGTCAAGCCGGGCGCGCACCTGGGCGACATCGGCCACGTGATCCAGCAACACGCCGAAAAGAACGGCTACAGCGTGGTGCGCGAATTCTGCGGCCACGGCATCGGCAAGGTCTTCCACGAAGAGCCGCAAGTGCTGCACTACGGCCGTCCGGGCACCCTGGAGCGCCTGGAAGCGGGCATGATCTTCACCATCGAGCCGATGATCAACGCCGGCCGTCGCGACATCAAGGAAATGGGCGATGGCTGGACCATCAAGACCAAGGACAAGAAACCGTCCGCCCAATGGGAACACACGATCCTGGTGACCGAGACCGGCTACGAAGTGCTGACCGTCTCGGCCGGCTCGCCGCCGCCGCCGGCCTTCATCACCCAGGCCGCCGCCGCTGCGGCCCCGGTGGCGTAAAGCACCCACCGCCATGCCCGCCGCCGCGCTCAAGAAGCAGTCCCGCGACCTCCTCAAGCAAAGGCTCAAGGCCGAGCGGGTGCTGCTGATCGCCGCCTTCCGCGCCGACGGCAAGCCCGAAAAGCTGCTGCGCGGCCTGCGCCACAGCGTCGACGAGGTGCTCAGCGAAGCGTGGCAAACGATCGGCCTGCCCGCCGCCACCGCGCTGGTGGGCGTGGGCGGCTACGGGCGCGGCGAACTGTTTCCGTTTTCCGATGTCGACCTGCTGATCCTGCTGTCGGAAGCGGCCGACGCCATCACCCAGGCCAGGCTGGAAGAACTGGTGCAGATGCTGTGGGACCTGGGCCTGGAAATCGGCTCGAGCATCCGCACCATCGACGAGTGCATGAGCGAATCGAAGGCCGACATCACCGTGCAAACGAGCCTGCTCGAAGCGCGCCTGGTGTGCGGCGATGCGCTCCTGTTCGAGCAGTTGCAGGAGCGCTACCTTGAAGCGCTCGACCCGCAAGCGTTTTTCCACGCCAAGTCGGCCGAAATGCGCCTGCGCCACGCCAAGTACGAAGACACGGCCTTCAGCCTGGAGCCGAACGTCAAGGAAAGCCCTGGCGGCCTGCGCGACCTGCAAGTGATCCTGTGGGTGGCCAAGGCGGCCGGGCTGGCCAACTCGTGGAGCCAGTTGGCCACGCGCGGCCTGATCACGCAGACCGAAGCGCGCCAGCTGATGGAAAAGGAACGCGCGTTCAAGGATATCCGCGTGCGCCTGCACCTGCACGCCAACCGGCGCGAAGACCGCCTGGTGTTCGACGTGCAGACGCCGATCGCCGAAAGCTTCGGCCTGAAAACCACCGGCGAAGGCATCAACGCGCGCCGCGCCAGCGAATACCTGATGCAGCGCTACTACTGGGCGGCCAAGACGGTCACCCAGCTCAACACCATCATGCTGCAGAATATCGAAGCGCAGCTGTTCCCCGAGGCCAACGAGGCCGAGGCGATCAACGAGCGCTTCAACGATGTCAACGGCCTGATCGACATCGCCCACGACGACACCTTCACCCGGCAGCCCTCGACGGTGCTGGAAGTGTTCGTGCTGATGACCGGGCACCCGCACCTCAAGGGCATGACGGCGCGCACCATGCGCGCGCTGTGGCACGCGCGTTTCGAGATCGACGCCAAGTTCCGCGAAGACCCCGTCAACCGCGCCCTCTTCCTGCGCATTCTGCAAGCGCCGGTGGGCCTGGTGCATGCGCTGCGGCGCATGAACGACACCAGCATCCTGGGGCGCTACCTGCCGAACTTTCGCCGCATCGTGGGCCAGATGCAGCACGACCTGTTTCATGTGTACACGGTCGACCAGCATATCCTGATGGTGGTGCGTAACATGCGCCGCTTCACCATGACCGAGCACGCGCACGAGTACCCCTTCTGCAGCCAGCTGATCGCCAACTTCCGCAAGTCCTGGCTGCTGTATGTGGCGGCCTTGTTCCACGACATCGCCAAAGGCCGCGGCGGCGACCATTCCAAGCTCGGCACGGTCGACGCCGCCCAGTTCTGCGAAGAACACGCGATCGGCTCGGAAGACACCGAACTGGTGGTGTTCCTGGTCGAAAATCACCTGACCATGTCGCAGGTCGCGCAAAAGCAGGACCTGTCGGACCCGGACGTGGTCGAAGCCTTCGCCAACGTGGTCAAGGACGAGCGCCACCTGACCGCGCTGTACCTGCTGACCGTGGCCGACATTCGCGGCACCAGCCCCAAGGTGTGGAATGCGTGGAAGGCCAAGCTGCTCGAAGACCTGTACCGCATCACCTTGCGCGTGCTGGGGGGCGAGCCGCACTCGGCCGACCGCGAACTGAAGAACCGCCAGGAAGAAGCGATGGCCACCCTGCGCCTGTACGGCTTGCCCGACATCGCCCACGTCGACTTCTGGAAGCAACTCGACGTCGCCTATTTTTTGCGCCACGACGCCTCCGACATCGCCTGGCAGACGCGCTGCCTGTGGGACAAGTTCAACAGCGGCAAGCCGGTCGTCAAATGCCGCCTGGCGCCGATCGGCGAAGGCTTGCAGGTGGCGGTCTATGTCAAGGACCAGCCCGACCTGTTCGCGCGCATTTGCAGCTATTTCGACCGCAAGAATTTCAGCATTCTCGACGCCAAGATCCACACCACAAGGCACGGCTATGCGCTCGACACCTTCATGGTGACCGAGCAAAGCTTCGCCAAGAGCTACCGCGACATCATCAACCTGATCGAGCACGAAATCTGCGAACTGCTGAGCTCGCAGGCGCCCTTGCCGGCGCCCACGCGCGGACGGCTGTCGCGCCTGTCGCGCACCTTCCCGATCACGCCGACGGTCGATTTGCGGCCCGACGATCGCGGCCAGTATTACCTGCTCTCGATCGCGGCCAACGACCGCACCGGGCTCCTGTACGCGATCGCCAACGTGCTCACGCGCTACCGCATCAACCTGCACACGGCCAAGATCATGACGCTGGGCGAGCGGGTCGAAGACGTGTTCCTGGTCGATGGCGCCGTGCTCAACAACGCGCGCAACCAGATCCAGCTCGAAACCGACCTGCTCGACGTGCTGCGCGTGTAGCGTTGCAGGACTCCCTTTCCAGAAACCCTTTTACGTAACCTTAGCAAAGCAAGCCATGACTGAATTAGTACGCCTCTCCAAACGCATGTCCGAACTCGGGCTCTCTTCGCGCCGCGAAGCCGATGAATGGATCGCACGCGGCTGGGTGCGGGTCGATGGCCAGGTCATCTCCGAACTGGGCAGCAAAGTGCTGCCGCACCAGAAAATCACGGTCGAGCGCCAGGCCGCAGCCGAGCAATCGAAGCGCGTCACCGTGCTGATCAACAAGCCGATGGGCTATGTCAGCGGCCAGGCCGAGGACGGCTACACGCCGGCGATCGCGCTGATCAAGGCCGAGAACCGCTGGGCCGACGACCCGTCGCCGGAAACCTTCCACCCCACCCAGCTGCGCTCGCTGGTGCCGGCCGGGCGGCTCGACATCGACTCGGTCGGCCTGTTGATCCTGACCCAGGACGGGAGGGTGGCCAAGACCCTGATCGGGCAGGATACCGCCATCGAAAAGGAATACCTGGTGCGCGTACAGTACACCAAGGAAGGCAAGCTGCCCGAATCGGACCTGAAGAAACTGTGCTTCGGACTCTGGATGGACGGCAAGCCCTTGCTGGCGGCCAAGGTGCGCTGGCAAAACGACGACCAGCTCAGCTTCACCTTAAAAGAAGGCAAGAAGCGCCAGATCCGCCGCATGTGCGACATGGTGGGCTTGAAAGTGATCGGCCTCAAGCGCGTACGCATCGGCAAGGTCAAGCTCGGCGATTTGCCAGTCGGGCAATGGCGTTACCTGCGGCCTGACGAGCAGTTCTGAGCGCGCCGGCTGCGATCACTTTTTTGCGCGCTCCGATGTCCGCTTCGGGATTGGACGGGCCTTGAACTGACGACCATACTCTGCTGGCGAGCCGTGGCACACCATGGCCGTACCGTCGCCCGCAGGCGGCGGTCCACAACGGAGACTGCCGATGTTCAAACACCCCGTCATCCCGGCCGGCTTGCCGCCTGCCTCGCCGCCCTGGTCCTGCCCGCCCTGGCGGGCGCCGCCTCGACCACCTTCTTGACATCAACCCGGTCGGCCCCGCCACCGCCTCCTCGGCCGATCCGCACGTGCTGCGCCATAGCGATGGCAACTATTACTTCGTTTCCACCGCCCCCCCGGCTGGGACAAGCTCGAGTTGCGCAAGTCGCCCTCGCTGACCGGCATCGGCGCGCGCACGCCGGTCACCGTGTTCGTCAAAAGCGCCGCCTGCAGCGGCAACAACTGCACCAGCAAGGAAATCTGGGCGCCCGAAATCAACCATATCAACGGCGCCTGGTACATCTACTTTTCGGGCGCGGGCAGCGACCAGCAGCACCGCGTGTTCGCCATCCGCAACCCCGGCGCCGACCCCACCACGGGCGCCTGGAGCGCGCCGGTCAAGGTGGCCGACAGCGAGCACAGCTGGGCGATCGACCAGACCGTGACCAACATCAACGGCCAGCTCTACATGGCGTGGTCGGATATTTCCGGCGGACAGCCGCAGCGCATCAAGATCGCGCGCATGAGCAGCCCGACCACGCTCATCGGCAAGGGCGCGATCATCTCCACGCCCACGCTCGCCTGGGAAAAATCCGGCGCCGCCGTCAACGAAGGGCCGGCGTTCATCGTGCATGGCAACAAGGTCCACATGAGTATCTCGGCCAGCGGCTGCTGGACCGACGATTACAAGCTCGGCCTGCTTACCGCCGACCTCGGCGCGGACCTGACCATGCCGTCCAACTGGAGCAAGGCGGCCACGCCGATCCTGCAAAAAGGCAACGGCGCCTTCGGTCCCGGCCACAACAGTTTCACCAAGTCGCCCGACGGCAGCGGGGACTGGATCGTCTACCACGCCAATCCGGCCAGCGGCCAGGGCTGCGGCGAGGCGCGCACCACGCGCATCGAGAAAGTGAGCTGGAACGGCGACCTTCCCGTGATCGGCGCGCCGGTGGCGGCCGCCACGCCGGTCACGCGCCCGTCGGGCGAAGGAAGCGCCACGATCTGGTACCGCGTGCGTAACGAGGCCAGCGGCAAGGTGATGAGCATCGACCGGGCCACGCCGCCAACGGCACCGCCATCTGGCAATTTACGAACTTAAACAAGACCGATCAGCGATGGTCGCTCGACCCGGTCGACGGCGCCTGGTTCAAGCTCACCTCGAACTACAACGCGAACGTGCTCGACGTGGCCGGCCACAGTAGCGCGCCCGGGGTAGCGGTCAACACCGTCCCCTACAAGGCGACCGATAACCAGCAATGGCTGCTGGTGCCGGGGACGACCCAGTATGTCGGCATGCGCAACCGCAACAGTGGATTAATGCTCGACAACCGCGATGGCAGCCTGCTCGACGGCGCCGTGATCTTGCAGTGGACCGGCAACGGACTGGCGCCGCAACGCTGGCGCCTGGAGCGGGCGAACTAGCGCTCGGGCGTGAAGGTGTGGCCGGCCCGGATGAATCCCGACCAAGACAAGCGCTTTGGAAGCACCCTGGTCACGGGCATCGGCCACATCGCCGATGCCCGCCACCACCATGGAACAAAAAATCGGCGGCGCTTGGGTATCGAGGTCGGATGGGACGCTGGCGGCAGCGGCGCCGCAAGCGACAACGCCGCTTGCGGCGACCAGTGCATGGGAACAGAAAAGACGGGAAAGACGGGATTGGAAGTGCATGCGCAAGGCCGGTCAATGAAGTGTGCCGAACTGTAGCACACCGCCCTGCGCTATAAGTGTCCTCCCAGCAACGCCATGAGCTGGCCTGTCGATCGGGACGATCGCGGCAACACAGGCGCAAGCGGGAGGACGCTGCCGATCAGGCCGGCTTGTTCGCCACGGCGGCGGCGCTTTGCGTTTCCTCGCTGGCAATGAAGCGGTAGACCAGCGCGCCCAGCACGGCGCCGACGATCGGCGCGACCCAGAACAGCCACAGTTGCCCGACCGCCCAATCGCCCACGTACAACGCCACGCCGGTGCTGCGCGCCGGATTGACCGAGGTATTGGTGATCGGAATACTAATCAGGTGAATCAGGGTCAATGCCAGCCCGATCGGCAGTGGCGCAAAGCCGGCCGGGGCCCGCTTGTCGGTCGCACCCATGATGACGATCAGGAAGAACATCGTCATCACCACTTCCGTCACCAGCGCGGCCAGCATCGAGTAGCCGCCCGGCGAATGCGCGCCGTAGCCATTCGATGCAAAACCCTTGCTGACATCGAAGCCGGCGGCGCCGCTGGCGATGATATACAGCACGCCACCGGCCGCGATGGCGCCGATGACCTGGGCGCCGATGTACGGCAGCAGTTTGGAGGCTGGAAAGCGCCCGCCGGCCCACAAGCCGATCGACACCGCCGGGTTCAGGTGACAGCCCGAGATATGGCCGATGGCGTAGGCCATGGTGAGCACCGTCAGGCCGAAGGCCAGGGAGACGCCGTGCAAGCCGATGCCGACGCCCGGAAACGCCGCCGCCAGCACGGCACTGCCGCAACCGCCGAGCACGAGCCAGAATGTACCGAGAAACTCGGCGCTGTACTGTTTCATAAAATTATCCTTATCACTGACATGGTTTCGAAAAAAACATCCGGCGCGACAGTTAAAGCTGTGTCCGCTTAGAAAGCATGTTGCCAGTGATAAAGAATTATCGCAACAATAAAATTGGGCATTTGATCATGCGAATCGGGTCCTTGCGTGCGCCCGCCAGATCACACCTCGCCCAGGCGTGGATAAGTAAATGCAAGGAAGTGAATGCTGTTGAGCGCCAGGTGCGTCAAGATGGCCGTTTCGATGCGCTGCGAGCGCAGGTAGGCATAGCCGTAGCCGAGCCCGGCCAGGGTCGCGAGGCCGACGAACAGCCACCCTCCGCGCGCGTGCGCAAGCCCGAACAGGAGCGCCGCCACGCACATGGCGATGAGCGGACCCGCCTTCCAGCGGCCCAGCGCCCGCGTCAACTGTCCCTGGATCAAGCCACGGAAAAACGCTTCCTCCGTCACGCAGGTAAACAGCAGGTTGAGCGCAATGAAGAGCGGCGTGTACGCGAACAGCTTGAAGTCCACATCCACATACCCGACCAGCAGCCCGACCGCCAGCACGAGCAGCGGCGTGCCCAGGATGATCCAGTAATGCCGCCCGACCTCGCGCCACTGCCCGCGGCTGCGCGCGGGCACGCAAAACAGCGCGAACAGGATCAGGCCGGCGGCGGCCGTATCGAAATTGAGCCGCTGCGTCACCGGTTTGGCCGCCGCGCTGATCAGCAGATCGGTCACCAGCGGCGGATTGACGAATCCCGGAAAACGGTGCATCGACAGCGCCAGCATCATGCATCCCATCGCCACCATCAACAGCACCTGCAGCGGCCCGCTTTGACAGTTGCGCGCGGCATACGCCAGCGCACCCAGGACGGCGATGGCCGCGATCGCTTGCAGCGACAAGAGGCCAGTCGCCACCCCGCTGGCGCAGGCCAGCACCAGCAGGCACAGCCACGGCGCCACGCGCCATCCGGGGCGCAGCTTGACGGGCGCGAGCCACAGCGAACAGACTGCGAGCGCCAGCAGGCCGTAGGTCGTTACGAGGGCGGCGGAGAGATGAATCATGCGGCTTTTCCGATCAGGCTGGCTACGGCAAGAATGGCGGCAAGGGAATGGGACAATGTCCCGGGCACACCCGAGGGCCGCCAAAGTTGCAAAATTGTAATTGATAAGCGGCGCGTAAGTAAATACCAAGCTGCGTAGCGACCCGCATGGCGACCAGCGCCTGCGGCGAGCCCGCATTGCTTCCCTGCCCCATTCATGGCAGGATGCCTTCCCTGTACATTTTCATTGGAGCATCAATGCGCCGCGTTTCCGCACTCGCTATCGGCCTCGTCCTCGCCAGCGCCCCGGCCCTCGCCCAGAAACGCGCCGCCGGCGCGCCCGCCACGCCGACGGTCGCCGAAGCGCCGCTGCGCGCGCACCTGTCCTTCCTCGCCGACGACATGCTCGAAGGGCGCGGCACCGGCCAGCGCGGCGGCGAACTGGCCGTGCGCTACCTCGAAACGCAAGCCGCCGCCATTGGCCTGTTGCCCGGCGCCGGCAAGAGCTACCGCCAGTCCGTGAAAATGATCGGCACCAGGACGCTGCCGACCAGCGCGGTCAGCTTCGAGGTGGGCGGCAAGACGCTCGCGCCGAAGCTGGGCACGGAGATCGTCTTCAACAACGCCAGCGGCAAGTCCCGGGTGCGCTTCGATGCGCCGCTGCTGTTCGTCGGCTACGGCATCAGCGCCGACGACGAACACTGGGACGACTACAAGGGCGTCGACGTCAAGGGCAAGCTGTTGATCGTCATGGTCAACGATCCCAGGCCGACGGCGGCGGAACCGAACCGCTTCGGCGGCAAGTCGCTCACCTACCCCGGGCGCTGGATGTACAAGTACGAAGAAGCGCTGCGCCGTGGCGCGGCCGGCGTGCTGCTGATCCACACCACCGAGTCGGCATCTTACCCGTGGAGCGTGCCGGCCAACGGCATGAGCAAGGAGCAGTTCCACCTGGCCGGCGCCGGCAACGCGCTGCAAGGCTGGCTGCAGGAAGAGACCGCGCGCGCCCTGTTCGCCGCCGCCGGCCAGGACCTCGATGCGCTGCGCGCCAGCGCCGAAGTACGCGGCTTCAAGGCGGTCGAACTGAACGCGCGCGCCAAGGTCGCCATCGACAGCGCGATCCGCCCGGTCGAACAGTTCAACGTGGCCGGCATCGTGCCCGGCATCGTGCCCGGCACCGATCCCAAGCTCAAGGAGCAGGCCGTGATCTACTCGGCGCACTGGGACCACCTGGGCATCGACAGCGCCGACGGCAAGCCAGACCACATCTGGAATGGCGCGGTCGATAACGCCTCCGGTTCGGCGGCGCTGCTGGCGATGGCGCAGGCGGCGGTGCGCCAGCCGGCCAGGCGCACCCAGATTTTCCTGTGGCCGTGCGCCGAGGAACAGGGCCTGATCGGCAGCCTCGCTTACGTGCGCGAGCCACTCTGGCCGCTGGCGAAAACGGCGGCGGACCTGAACCTGGACAGCATGAATTTTGTGGGCCTCACGCGCGACATCGGCGTGGCCGGCGCGGAGCGCAGCAGCCTGCAAGCGAGCGCCGCCAAGGTAGCCGGGGCGATGGGCCTGCGCCTGGCGCCGCCGATGCCCGACCTGGGAGGAGCGTACTTCCGCGCCGACCATTTCAATTTCGCGAAAGCGGGCGTGCCGGCGTTTAATGTGGGATCGGCCGTGTTCTCGGGCGACGGCAGCTTCGAGTTCGATCATGAGCACGGCGCGTCCAGCGCAAAGATGGTGGGCTTCAAGGATCACTACCATCAGGTCAGCGACGAGTACAACCCGGCCTGGGACCTGCGCGGCATGGTGCAGCAGGCGCAGTTCACGCTCAACCTGGGATACGACGTGGCGAATGCGGCAAGCATGCCGACCTGGAACAAGGGCGATCCGCTGGGGCGAACCAAGCGCTAGAGCGTCGTTCCCGCGCAGGCGGGAACCCAAGTCGGTCTGCATAACGCTGGCCCAGGATTCCCGCCTGCTAGGCGGGCGAGCCGATTTGCCGGTTTGTGCCATGATCGCCTCCTCACTACCGAGAGGAGGCAGCATATGAACGAACGCATCACCATCGACACGCCGGATGGCAGCTTTGGCGCCTATGTCGCCCGTCCGGCCGCCACGCCGGCACCAATCGTCGTCGTCCTGCAGGAGATCTTCGGCATCAACGCCGACCTGCGCGAGACCTGCGACCGGCTGGCCGCGCAAGGCTACATCGCCGTCTGCCCCGACCTGTTCTGGCGCCTCGAACCGAACGTGCAACTGACCGACAAAAGCGACGCCGAATGGACAAAAGCCACGGCGCTGTACAAGGCGTTCGACATCGACAAAGGCGTCGACGACATCGCCGCCACCCTGGCGGCGGCGCGTGCCTTGCCTGGCGCCACCGGCAAGGCCGGCGTCATGGGCTTTTGCATGGGAGGCCTGCTGACTTTTCTTGCAGCCACCCGGGCCAGCCCCGACGCCGCCGTTGCCTACTACGGCGGCGGGACCGAGAAGCACATCGACGCCTTCAAGACGCTCGCTTGCCCGCTCATGATGCACCTGGGCGAAGCCGACGAATACATCTCGGCGGACGCGCGCGCCAGCATCGCCAGGGCCGCCGAGGGCAACCCGCTGGTGCATCTGTTTACCTATCCCGGCCAGAAGCACGCTTTCGGGCGCTGGAACGGCGTACACTTCGACGCGCAAGCGGCAGCCCAGGCCAACGACAGGACGCGGGCCTTTTTCGCGCAGCACCTCAAATAGCGGCTATTCGAACAGCTTGAGCTTGAGCTGTACCGAAATCCCGCCATGCAGCCGGTCTTTATAGGTCGGCACCACCGCCACGTTCACACCCACGCGCTGGTATTCGAACGTGGCGGTCGGAATCGCAGCGAAGAACCAGCCGCCGTCGCGCATTTTGGGATAGCCGTCGAAGCCGCCGAACACCGCGCCGAAGCGCACGCCCATATACGACAGCGGCTGGTAATACATGCCCGCGTACTTCGAGTGCTGGCGGTCGCTGTTAAAGAAGCGCCCCGCCGTCAGCGCCGAGTCTTCCGACAGGCGGTACTCGACGCCAAGCCCGGGATTGCGCCCGTTCAGGTCCTGGTCGCTCTGGAAGTGGTAGGTCGCAAAGCCGCTGGTCAGCCACAGCTGGCTGCGTTTTGCGCTGCCGTCGAACGCCTTGGCCTCGGGAGTGGCCGCATCCTGCGCCAGCGCCGGAGCGCAGGCCAGCAGCGCCAGGCCGATGGCCGTCAAATTTTTCAATATCATGGTGATCAATCGTCGTCGTCGGGATCGAGGTCGGGAAACATGACCTGGGTGTAGCCAAATTTGCTGAAATCGGTGATCCGCATCGGATACAGGATGCCGAGCAGGTGGTCGACTTCATGCTGCACCACGCGCGCATGAAAACCATCGACTTCGCGATCGATGCGATTGCCATGCTGGTCCACGCCTACGTAGCGCAGGCGGGTAAAGCGCGGCACGCTGCCGCGCAGTCCCGGCACCGACAGGCAGCCTTCGAACGCCTCTTCCTGTTCGTCGGAGAGCGGCGTGAGCACAGGATTGATCAGCACCGTCTGCGGCACCGCCGGCGCGTCGGGGTAGCGGCCGTTGTCCTTGAAGCCGAAAATCACCAGCTGCAGGTTCACGCCGATCTGCGGGGCCGCCAGCCCGGCTCCATTCGCATGGTGCATGGTGTCGAACATGTCGGCGATCAGCGCGTCCATGGCCGGCGTGCCGAACTCGGTGACCGGTTCGGCCACGCGCAGCAGGCGCGGATCGCCCATCTTGAGAATCTCGCGGACCGTCATGAGAAGTTCTGCTCGCGGTGGAGTTGTTCGAGGAAGGTGCGGAAGCCCTCGCCGGTTTCGGGGTGCTTCAGGCCCATGGCCGTCATCGCCGTCAGGTAGCCCAGCTTGGAGCCGCAATCGTAGCGCTGGCCCGTATAGCGGTAGGCCAGCACGCGTTCGGCCGCCATCAGCGCGGCGATGCCGTCGGTGAGCTGGATTTCGCCGCCGGCGCCGGTGCCGATGTGTTCCAGGTAGCGGAAAATCTTGGGCGACAAAATATAGCGCCCCACCACCGCCAGGGTCGACGGCGCCACTTCCGGCATCGGCTTTTCGACGATCTGCGACACCAGCTCCAGGTTTTCGCGGTACGAGGTGGCTTTCACGATGCCGTACTGGCGCGTGTTCGCGCGCGGTACCTCTTGCACCGCCAGCACGCTGCATTGCTCGTAGGCGTAGACGTCGGTCATCTGCGCCAGCACCGGGCGCTCGCCCGGATCGGTGTCCATGAAGTCGTCGGCCAGCAGCACCGCGAACGGCTCGTCGCCCACCACCGGGCGCGCGCACAGCACCGCATGTCCCAGACCCAGGGGCGCCGATTGACGGATGTAGATGCAGTTGATGTTCTTCGGGATGACATTGCGCACCAGCTCGAGCAGCGCTTCCTTGCCGGCCGCTTCGAGTTCCGATTCGAGTTCGTAGGCCTTGTCGAAATGGTCTTCGATGGCGCGCTTGTTGCGGCCCGTGATGAAGATCATTTCGGTGATGCCGGCGGCGACTGCCTCTTCGACCGCATACTGGATCAGCGGCTTGTCGACGATCGGCAGCATTTCCTTCGGCTGGGCCTTGGTGGCCGGCAGAAAACGGCTACCCAGACCGGCTACGGGAAAGACTGCTTTTCTAACTGGATTCATCTTGATTCGGTTCCGTGGAAGATGCTGTCGCCAGCAGTGAAAGAAGGGCCGCTTCGTCGAGGAGCGTGATGCCGAGCTCCTGCGCCTTGGCCAGTTTGCTGCCGGCATCCGCCCCGGCAACGACGTACGATGTTTTTTTCGATACCGAGCCCGATACCTTGCCGCCGGCCGCTTCGACCAGCGCGCCGGCTTCGTCGCGCGACAGGGTCGGCAGGGTGCCGGTGATGACAAACGTCTTGCCGGCCATGGCGCCGGTGTTTTTCATCACATGCTCGCCTTCCTTCCAGCGCAGCACCCCGGCCATGGTGCGCACCAGCGCCAGGTTGTCGGCGTCGGTCAGGAATTCGCTGATCGAGCGCGCCACGATCGGGCCGACGTCGGGCACTTCCAGCAGTTGCAGGCCGCCTTCGAAGCTGGCTGCGTGCAGCAGCGCCTCCAGGTTGCCGAAGTGCTGGGCCAGCGCCTTGGCGGTCGACTCGCCGACGTTGCGGATGCCGAGCGCGTAGATAAAGCGCGCCATGCTGGTGTCGCGCGATTTTTCGAGCGCGTCGATCACGTTCTGGGCCGACTTGGCGGCCATCCGGTCCAGGCCCGCCAGCTTGGCCTTGTCGAGCGTGTACAGGTCGGCGGCGGTGTTGACCAGGCCCTTGTCGACCAATTGTTCGATCAGCTGGTCGCCCAGCCCTTCGACGTCGATCGCGCGGCGCGACACGAAGTGCATCAGGCCGCCCTTCTTCTGGGCGCTGCAATGGGTCCAGCCGCCCGAGCAGCGCGCCACGGCTTCGTCGTCCAGGCGCACGATCGGCGAGCCGCACACCGGGCAGTTGGCCGGCATGACGAATTCGCGCGCATCTATCGGGCGTCGGTCCGCCACGAACGACACCACTTCGGGAATCACGTCGCCGGCGCGGCGCACGATGACCGTGTCGCCGATGCGGATATCCTTGCGCCGCACTTCGCCTTCGTTGTGCAAGGTGGCGTTGGTCACGTTCACGCCGCCCACATTGACCTGCGCCAGCCGCGCCACCGGGGTAATGGCCCCGGTGCGGCCGACCTGTACTTCGATGTCGAGCACTTGGGTCAGCGCTTCTTCGGCCGGGAATTTATGGGCGATGGCAAAGCGCGGCGCGCGCGAGACGAATCCGAGTTTTTGCTGGTGTTCGAGGCGATTCACTTTATAGACCACGCCGTCGATTTCGTAGGCCAGGGTCGGGCGGCGCTTGCCGATGTCGCGGTAGTAGTCGATCAGGCCCTGGGCGCCGCTGACCACTGAGCGCTCGCCCGATACCGGCAGGCCGAGCGTCTGGTACCAGTCCAGCAGGGCCGAGTGCGATGGCGGCATGTCGGCGCCTTCCAGCGCGCCCACGCCGTACGAGAAGAAGCGCAGGCTGCGCGTGGCCGTGATGCGCGAGTCGAGCTGGCGCAGGCTGCCGGCGGCGGCGTTGCGCGGATTGGCGAATTCTTTCTGGCCGGCGTCGCGCTGGCGCGCATTGAGCTTGGCGAAATCGGCCTTGTACATCAGTACTTCTCCGCGCACTTCCAGCACCGCCGGCACCGTCTCGCCGTGCAGGCGCAGCGGAATCGCGCGCACCGTGCGGATGTTGGCGGTGACGTCTTCGCCGGTGGCGCCGTCGCCGCGCGTGGCGGCCTGCACGAACACGCCATTTTCGTAGCGCAGGCTGATCGCCAGGCCATCGAATTTGAGTTCGGCGGCATACTCGACCTGCTCCGCCTCCAGCCCTTCGCGCGCGCGGCGGTCGAAGTTGACGATGTCGTCGTCGTCGAAGCCGTTATTCAACGACAGCATGGGAATGCTGTGCGTGACCTGCTTGAACTCCGGCAGCGGGGTCGCGCCCACGCGGTAGGTGGGCGAATCGACCGATACCGCTTCCGGGTGGGCCGCTTCGAGCGCCTGCAGTTCGCGGAACAGGCGGTCGTACTCGGCGTCCGGGATGGTCGGCGCGTCCTGCACGTGATACGAAAAGATATGGCGATTCAGTTCGGCCGTCAGCTGCGCCATGCGGCCGAGGTAATCGCTGTCCTGCGTTGTTGTTGTGGTGGTCACGGTGATCTTCTTCTGTTAGCTGAACAAGCGCATGGCGCGCGTCGACCCGGCCGGAATGTCGGCCGCGTCCATCTCCTGGTAGAAATCGAGCACCTGGCTGTTGATTTCGTTGAGCGCCTGGTCGGTCAGCGGCTGGTCGCTGTCGTCGACGATGACGGCGTCCAGGCGGCCCACCAGGGCTCTCGCGCAATCGAGCATGGCGCCGAAGCCGTTGCGCGCCGGCGCCACGCACGGCACGTCCAATAGCAAGGTCAGGCGCGAGGTGGTATCGGCGCCCAGGGTGACGTTGGTGGTCAGGGTGAACAGCTGGCCGCCATCGCCGTCGGGCATGATGTAACGGCCGTCCGGACGCACGTCGAAGCCCTGCTTTTCGAGCGCCCCGATCAGGGTTGCGATCGACCACGGCGCGCCGTAGGACATCAGGTTCACGCCCAATTGCGCGTCGTGCCCGGCCACGAAGCGGTGCAAGGTGCGCGATTCGCCCATGACTTCGATCATGTCCGGAATTTCCGGCTCGGCGCCGATGTCGTCGGCCAGCGCGCGCAGGCGCGTGACCAGTTCGGAGTATTCGAGTTCGTTCAGCGCCGTGGTGCGGCTGGCCATCTGCACGCCGGCCTGCAGCTTGGTGTAGACGCCGCCGTGGACGATCGGCTCCCAGTCGCCGTTGACGTGCAGGCCGATGAAATGGACCGGCTTGTTGCCGACGTGGCGCAGGGTGTGCAGGATCGGCAGGATCTTGTCGCCCCGCACGGGCGCTTCCAGCGCCAGCGGAATGAGCACATCGATCAGCGGGTCGACCAGGCTGGTGGCCTGTTCGGCGGCCGGCGTGATCAATTCCACCGGCGCCGCCACGGGCGCCATCGGAACGGCGGGCGCCACGGGGGCGTCGTCGTCGGCGCGCGCGGCGGGCGGCGCCGTCACCGCCCCACTGGCGGCGGGCGGCGCGGAAACAGGCGCCGCTACCGGCGCCACGACGTCGGTCAGCACCGGCGCCGGATTGGGGTCCAGGGTCGGTTCGTTGCGCACGATGTCGCCGGGTCGCAGCAGCACGTCGTCGTGCTCGGACGCGAAGGCGCGTTCGACGCTCTTCTTGGCCTTGTGCTCCTGCCATTTGTTATACGCGAAGACGCCGGCGACGAATACGCCGGCCGCGCCGATCAGGCTCATTTGTAAATCTGTCATGCTGCTTGTGCCTCGGTAGCAAAATTCGCGGCGGACTCCATGTCCACCGCCACAATGCGCGATACGCCCTGCTCCTGCATCGTCACACCGATCAGTTGATTGGCCATTTCCATCGCAATTTTATTGTGCGAGATGAAAAGGAATTGAGTATGGTCGGACATCCGCTTCACCATCCGGCAAAAGCGCTCGGTGTTGGCGTCGTCCAGCGGCGCATCGACCTCGTCGAGCAGGCAGAATGGCGCCGGATTGAGACGGAACATCGAAAACACCAGCGCGGTCGCGGTCAGCGCTTTTTCGCCGCCCGACAGCAAGTGGATGGTGGCGTTCTTTTTACCCGGCGGCTGCGCCATGACCTGCACGCCGGAGTCGAGGATCTCGTCGCCCGTCATCACCAGCTTGGCGTTGCCGCCGCCGAAGAGGATCGGGAACAGTTCCGAAAAATGGTGATTGACCTTGTCGAAGGTATCTTGCAGCAGTTCGCGCGTTTCCTTGTCGATGCGGGCGATCGCGTCTTGCAGCGTGTTGATCGCCTCGACCAGGTCGTTGTTCTGGGCATCGAGAAAATTCTTGCGCTCGGACGCCTGCGCCAGCTCGTCGAGCGCGGCCAGGTTGACCGCCCCGAGCAGCGCGATGGCATTCGTCAAACGCGTCACCTCGCCCTGAAGGTAGGACGGCTTCATGTCGGGATGGAGCTTTTCGCTGAGCGCCGCTTCGTCGGCGTCGACCGTCTTCAACGCTTCGGCGAACTGCTCCTGGTTCAGGCGCGCGGCCTGTTCCTTGAGCTGCATTTCCATGATCTTGTCGCGCTGCGGTTGCAGGCTGCGTTCGGACTGGGTGCGCGCGTCTTCGGCCGCGCGCAGTTGCTGCGTGATCTGGTCGAGTTCATGGCGCGCGTCCGACAGCGCCTTTTCCTGGTTGGTGCGGCGCTCGAGCAAGTCTTGCAAGCCGTCGCTGGCGGCGCCGCTTTCCAGCGCTTCGAGCTCCATCTGGCCGAGCGCGATCGATTCGCCCACCTGGCTGGCCTGCTGCGTGGCGGTGGCGATGCTGCGGCGCAGTTCTTCGATCTTGCTGCGCTGGGATTTTTCGGCGAACTGCGCTTCCTGCGCGGCCCGTTCGAGCTCGCGCAGTTTTTCGCGGGCGTCCGCCAGCGCCTGTTCGCGCGCCAGGAATTCGGTCTGGCCATCTTCGTGCGCGCCCTGCAGGTCGGCCAGTTCCATGTCGAGCTGTTCGAATTTTTCTTCGGACTCCATGCGGATCTGCTGCTGCTCTTCTTCCTGCGCCGCGATCTCGGCCAGGTCGGCGTGGATCTGCGTGCTGCGCTGGTTGAAGCGCGCTTCGACTTCGGACTGCTTGACCACCTCGATCTGCAGCGCATGCACGCCCTGGGTGAGCATGGCGACGCGCTGGCGCGCATCCTGCAGGCGGCGCGTCAGGTCCGACATGGCGGCGTCGGCGCGCACCGCGCGGGCGCGCGCTTCGTCGGCCAGCATGGTTTGCGCGCGCAGCTGCTTGCCGATGTTGTCGATCTCCTGCTGGCGTCCCAGCATGCCATCCTGCTCGCTATCGGCCGCGTAAAAGCGCACGCTCGACTGCGTCACCACATGGCCCTGGCGCGTGATGAAGGAGCCGCCCTGCGGCAGGCGCGCGCGCTCGGCAAAGGCGCTGGCCGTGTCGTCGGCGGCGAACACATTGTGCAGCCAGTCTTGCAGCAAACCGCGCAGGCCCGGCTCGTTCAGCTTGAGCAGGCTGGCGAAGGATTTCATGCCCGGCGTATCGGGCGCCGCGGCGACGCCGGCGATGGAGGGCGCGTACAGCGCCAGCTTGGCCGGCGGCGCATCGCTGAAAAAAGCCTTGGCCCATTCGATGTTCGACATTTCGAGCGCGCCGGTGCGCTCGCGCAGCACCGATTCGAGCGCGGTTTCCCAGCCTTGTTCGATGCCGAGCTTTTGCCACAGGCGCGGCAGCGCATCGAGTTCGTGCTTGTGCAGCCAGGGCTGGACCTTGCCCTGGGTTTGCACGCGTTCCTGCAGTTGCTTCAAGGCCGACAGGCGCGCTTCGAGCTGCGCGTTGGCCGCCGCCTCAAGATTGACCTGGGCCTGGGCGGCGCCGCGTTCTTCTTCCGTGCGCTGCTGCTGTTCGCTCGCTTCTTCGAGCAGCATGGTCTGCTCTTCCAGCGCCTGCTGCTTTTCCTCCAGCTGCATGCGCAGGTTGGCCAGGTGGCTGCTGTCGGGCAGGTTGAGGCCGTTCTTTTCCTGCTGCAGGCGCTCGCGCCGCGTTTGCAGGCCATTGAGGATATTCGAGGCGTTGCGCTGGTGCGCCGATTCGAGTTCGATCTGCTGCTGCGCCTGCATGATGCGGGCGCGCGATTCGGTGGTCTTGTGCTGCGCCGCGCGCCAGGCCGCGTCCAGCTCGGGCAAGCGCTCGCCCTGCGCTTCGGCGTTCATCTGCGACTGCTCCACCCGCCCGCCCAGCTCTTCGAGCAGGTACTCGGCTTCCTCGATCTGCTGCTGGTAGTCGCCGCTTTGCGCCTGCCACTGGTTGCGCTGGGCGTTCAGCGCGGCCAACTGGTTATGCAGGCGGCTGCGCGATTCGATCACGAACTTGATCTGCGCTTCCAGGCTGCCGATTTCGGAGTTGGTCTGGTACAGGTGGCCCTGCGCCGTGTGCAGGCGGTCGCCCACCGAAAAGTGCGCCTGGCGCAGGTGTTCGAGATCGAGTTCGACGTGGCGCAGCCTGGCGGTCTGCTCTTCCAGGCCGGTCTGGGCCTGTTCCATCTCGCGCAAGTAGCGATTCTGCTCGGTTTGCGCTTCGTTCTTGCGCAGCAGCCAGAGCAGCTTCTGTTTTTCTTCCTGGTCCGCCTGCAGCGAATGGAAGCGGTTGGCGACGACCGCCTGGGCCTCGAGTTTTTCGAGGTTGGCGTTCAGTTCGCGCAAGATGTCTTCCACACGCAGCAGGTTTTCGCGCGTGTCGCCCAGCCGGTTTTCGGTCTCGCGCCGGCGTTCCTTGTACTTCGATACGCCGGCCGCTTCTTCCAGGAACACGCGCAACTCTTCCGGGCGCGATTCGATGATGCGCGAGATCATGCCCTGGCCGATGATGGCGTAGGCGCGCGGACCCAGGCCCGTGCCGAGGAAGATGTCCTGGATATCGCGCCGGCGCACCGGCTGGCTGTTGATGTAGTAGGTCGAGGTGCCGTCGCGCGTGAGGGTGCGCTTGACGGCGATTTCGGCGTACTGGCCCCACTGGCCGGACGCCTTGCCGTCGTTATTGTCGAACACCAGTTCGACCGAGGCGCGCCCGGCCGGCTTGCGGTGGGTCGAGCCATTGAAAATGACGTCCTGCATGGACTCGCCGCGCAGCTCGGACGCTTTCGATTCGCCCAGCACCCAGCGCACCGCGTCGATGATGTTCGACTTGCCGCAACCATTCGGGCCGACCACGCCAACGAGCTGCCCCGGCACCTGGAAATTGGTGGGATCGACGAATGACTTAAATCCCGACAATTTAATGGAAGACAGGCGCACGTTGTATAGATAGCTCGGGAATCTTGAAGGTGTCCATCATACCATTTGTTGTCATGTTTTCGGGGATGAGCCGTCCGCGCGGCCTGCGAAAGCGCCCCCGCGCGGCGCCTGCCCACCGGGCCTGCGCTTGCGGCGTCAAAAACACACGTAATTGAAGTAGCGTTCCGCCTTCGGGCATGGCGGCGAGTAGGGATTGCGGGTCGGGCCCCAGGTGGCCGTGGTGTAGACGCGGTCGGCGCCGGACAGGCCGAGCGCCAGGCCCGTCATCCATTGCTGGGAACTGTGCGCCTCGCCCTTGTAGGGAATGCACAGCAGCGCCAGGCTCACGGCGATCAGGACCGGGCTTGGCTGGAACTGGCGGTTCGAGCGCACCAGGGCGATGAAGGCGGCGGCGCAGGCCAGCCCCAGCAGGCAGCCGAGGATCGCTTCCGACACGCTGTGCGTGCCGACCATCACGCGCGAGAGCGTCACCGCCACGGCCAGCGCCACGCCCAGGGCCACGGCCACGTAGCGCCAGGCCTTGGCCCGTCCGCACAGGGCCAGGTAGGCGGCCACAGGGAACACGGCGGCGGCGCGCGTGGCGTGGCCGCTGAAACCGGCGAAATGGACCGCTTCGATGCCGACGCCCCAGCCGAGGAAGGCGATCTTGCTGCCGATGACAACGAGCAGGGTGGCGCCGAACAGCAGGCACCAGTACAGGGCGCGGCGGCGGCAATGGGCGGCGGCCAGCCAGACGGCGATCGCCACGCCCAGGGGTGCGGTGACGGCGATGCCGCCCAGCGCGCTAAGGTGATACCAATTCATAGACAACAACCGGAAGTGAAAAAAGCCGGGCAAGGCCGGCGCCGCGGCACCGGCCTTGCCCGGCCCGCATGATACGCGAATGTTAACAATGTGCGGATACTAAGGAAACACCCGCGCGTGCCCGGCCCCCTCAGGCGGCGACCGATTGCGCCTTCTCCGAGTCGCTGAGCGCCTCGTCCATGGCTTGCGACAGCGCCCGGCTGACCACGCCTTCGACCGTCATCACGCGCACGCGCTGGGCGCGGTAGGCTTCGATGAGCTTGTCGGACGAGAGCGAAAACGCTTCCTGCCGCGCCCCGGTCGAAAAAATGTAGAGCGTGCGCAGCGGGCTGATCCAGGCCAGCTTGACCTTGCGGATGCTGCCGTCCGGATCGGTAAATTCGATCCACATATTGCGTTCGAGGGCGTCGACCCCCAATTCCGCGTCGTCCAGCTCGGCATGGGCGGCTTGCTCGGCCTCGGCCAGCGCTTCGTTTTCCTTTTCCAGCCGGCGCATCGCGTCTTGCTGGGCAACTTCAACGGCGATTTCGAGCTGGCGTTCCGGCGTGATGTCGAGCGGCGCGCGCACGATCGACGCGTGGCACTCGGCCAGGTCGGCGAAAAACTGGATGCGGTCGGCATCTTGCCACTTGATGACGTCGAGCCATTTGTTCAGGGTTGCCAGCAGGCTCGGCAGCTTGCCGATCAGGTCGCGCCGCTGCTCGTGCGTGATCTTCGGCTTGACGCTCCAGATCAGCTCATCCATGGTCTTGGTGGCGTTGCCGACCGCCCCCGGCTTGTCTTCCTCGACGCTGTAGGCGACCGTCATCACGGAGGTCCACTTCTTTTCGAGGAAGGTTTCCAGCATGGCGACCACCTGGCCGCTGCCGACCCGGGCCGCAACCGCGGTCCTGGCCGAGCGCGTGGCGGCGGTAACTTTTTCCTTGCGCAAGGCATCCGCGATCGGGGCGGCAATGGCGCTGGCCGCCACATGCTCCTCGGCCTTGATGGTTTCTTCGAGCTCGGCCACCACTTCCGAAAACACATCGGCCGGCTCGCGGCCCTCGTCCTGGTCGCGCCCGACCCGCTCGACGCTGCGCTGCATCACCTGGAACAGCGGATCGTCCGGGCCGGAGCGCTGCTCCAGGCCCATGGTCGACATCAGGTCGATCATGCGGCGCGCCGGGTGCGTTTCTTCGAAGAAGAAATTCTTGTCGGCCAGCGCGGCCTTGAGCACCGGAATTTGCAGCGACTGGATCAGGTCGCGCGAATCCTTGGGAATGTTCGGGTCGAGGAACACCGTCTCGAAAATCTTCGACAGCAGGTCGATGGTGCTCTCGTCGCCACGCGAAAGTGTTCCTTTTGGAATGCTTTCCTTCAAGCGCGGCAAATAGAAGAGATTGCCCGTTTGGGCTTCCACCGGGGTCGGCGCGACGTTGCCGAACTGGGCCGGCAGGCCGCCCTGGACACCCTGGAAGCCTTTGAGCACCTCAAGCAGCGAGGCCGGCACCATCACCTGGCCAGCCTCGGCCGAGTGACCGAACGCGCCCGCGGCGATGCCGCCGCCCCCGGCAAACTGCGGCGCCGCAAAGCCGGCGGCGGCATGCGTACCCGGCCCTGCTGCTCCACCCTGGGCCGGCGCGCCGCCCTGCCACGGCGCGGGCAGGCTGGCCGCCGCGCTGTCGGCGCCGGGCGCGCCCTGGAACGCGGCCGCGCCGCTCGGACGCCAGCCGCCGGCGGACGGCGCCATGGCCGGCAGGTCGGGGATCATCGGAATGTCGAACGACGCCGCCGGCGCTTGTTCCTCATCGCTGAGGAACTGGCGCAATTGCTTGGCCAGCTCGGCCTGGCTGCTGGCGCGCGCTTTCTTGGCGGCGACCGCGCTTTCGGTTTTCTTGATCTTGAACGCTTCCACCGAACCGGGCTGCACGTTCTTGTTGATCAGCAGGTCGCACAGGGCGTCGTACATCGGCGCGAAGTCGAACAGCAGCGCGGGGCGCAGCATCGGCAGGATCAGGCCATGGGCCTCGATATCCGGTTCGAACTCGCGCCAGGCCTGTTGCAGCGTCGACAGGAACATCTCGGGCCGGAACGGATTCTGGCTGATGCGCAGCACTTCGCGTTCGAGCAAGAAACCGAGACGGACATTGAGCGTGGCGATCTGGGTCGCATACTGCATTTCGAAGGGGCGGCTGATGGCGTCGAACGCGACCCGGCTGTCCATTTCTTCGTAAGGCACCAGTTCGAGCGTGGTGGGCAAGCTCGCCACGGTCTTCTTGGGCGAGGGTGCCAGCAAGTCGATTTCGGCGCGCATGGCGCGCACGAGGCCGGAGGCGGCTACGTGAAAGAAGGCGTAAGTGTTGTTTTTCAGCAAATTGCCCGACTTCACCCGCAGGAACACCGTGCGCGCATCGAGCGCGGGGTCGGTCACATCCAGCAACGCCGCAACGAGACGTGTCGCTACCGCCATCAATTGGTCATTGACGTGCTTGGTCACGCTGCCCAGCAGCGTTTCCAGCAACTCGTGGCGTGACGGACCTGTCTTCCTTGAAGCTGTGGAGGGTGAAGGTGGAGCCATTGTCTGCTCGTTCGGGGTTAAAGATCTTTTGCCATAACAAACATTCTCTCACATTATTGCCGACCGGCAACCGGAAAGTTTGAAACAAAGTGTTATTTTTTGTTTAATCGCACGGTGAGTATGCCCATTCTTGCTTTTCCCTCAATAAGAAGCCCTACATCGTCATTTCAACTGTTGATTAAAAACAAATCCGAGCTTGATCGTTTCTCTAACATAATAACAATTCCATAGAGCAACCCCTTTCTCAAGGACCATGCCATGACAAGCAGCCGCCATGCCAAGCTCAAGCTGACCGTGACGCTCTGCTTCGCCATCCTGGTCGCACTCAGCGCCTGGCTGGCCGTTGTACTGCTGAGCCAGCTTGCCCTGATGGAACCGGTAACGGACCCGGTAACGGACCCGGTAACGGCGCCGGCGCCGGCAGCCCAAAGTTTAGCCGACAATCGCGACGCCCTGCGCTTTGCAGCGTCCGGCACGATCGCTACCGGGGCCGAGGCCAGCTACGCCACCGCGCGCGGGTGGGTCTGGTTTTGTATCGCTGCCAACGGCGCCGGCGTGACCCTGCTCGGCCTCTGGCTCAGGGCCGGCATGAGCGCGCCGCCCGCCCCGGCGCGGCGCCTGCCCGCAACGCTGCCGGCGCCGCGCGGCGACCTGATCGAACGGGCCATGCAACGCGGCGGCGCGCACGGCGCGCGCATCGACAGCGCGGCGCGCGCCGCCCTCCCCGGCCGGCCGGCAGCGCCAGCGTCGTGTTCCACAGAGGCAGCGGCGCGCCTGGCACACATGACGCGCATCATCGACAAGCTGGCGTTCCAGACCACCCTGCTGGCGGTCAACGCCGCCGTCGAGGCGCAACGCGGCAGCCGCATCCCGCCGCATCCTTAAGAATGTTCCTGTCAGCATTTATTTCAATTTTGTAGGAACTAATCCTACACGAGTTCAAGGCGCATTCCGATACCTCTTCAACAGTGCGGCTCGCATGATTGTGTCACCGGAAACGCTGACGATAGCGCCTCTTCAGCTCCACCGGCGGGCACGACATTTTCAAACTTTGAAAAGGAATGAACATGAATTCGAATCAGAAAAGCGGTCAGGGCAACAAGCAAAGCGATAGCTCCGGCTCGAACAAGCAATCGGGCTCGCAAGGATCCGGCAGCGGCTCGGGCGGCAAGAGCGGCGGCACCCAGGGCGGTACCCACGAGCAGCACGTGGAAGCGGGCCGTCAAAGCCACAAGAATGATGACAGCAACTCGAAACAGTCCGGTTCCGGCTCGGGCAGCAAACAGTCGGGTTCGGGTTCCGGCAGCGGCAGCGGCAGCGGCAGCGGCAGTAAAAGCGGCAGCGGCAAAAGCTGATTAGCGTGACGCCAGCGGCGTCGCCGGGCTTGCGGAGGGCGCCATGCACCACACCAACAGGAAGCAATAGAAAGAGTCTGCCTCGGCCTGGCCGTTGACAGGCTCTTTTTTTGCCCGCTGGCGGCCCTGTGGCGTACACCGGCCCGGCGAGCGGCTGGACCGGCGGCCCTAGATATTGCGGATGCGCGCGCCCTTGGGCGGGGAAAAGTCGGCCACGTCATTGACCATGCGCGCCACCTTGGCGTCGCGCGCGGTCAGGTGCAGGTCGGAATACTGGTGGATCGCCCACTGCTCGGGCAACAGTTGTATGTGCTTGCGCAAGATCGATTCGGTGCGGGCGTCGTCGGCGCGCAAGCCTTCGACTATGATGTTGAGCGCATCCGGACGCGCACCCGGCGAGGCCGTTGCATGCGACTTGTGTACCATGAAACGCGCCGTTTCGCTGGCGTAGCGCCGCTTGCCGGACAAAAACAGGATCACGGCGATCGACGCCACCGCCCCCGCGTTGTACATCACAAACTTGACCGGCGCATTCGCCAGGAAGTTGTAAAGGCAAAGCCCGTCGCTGACATAGCCGCCGTTCGACTGGATCAAGACGTGCGCCGTCTCGACGCCGTTTTCGCTCATGCCAGCCACCGCGTCGAACACGCGGTGTACCATATCGCTGTTGACATCGCCCGACAAAGTGAACCAGGCATCCGTCGATGGGATCGTTTTTTCTTCGCTCATGGCTGTCTGCTCGCAAAGTGGATGAATTATTTTAACAAATCGCGCCAAGCATGGTTTTCCGCGCACCTCATTCGTGCGCACCCGCGCGCGCCCCTGGCAAGGTTGACAGTTCCGCCCTGCTGGCATATCCTCCACAGTCTTGATCGGGAGAGGGCAGCGCACGCTGCCGCCGAAGGGGCATCACCCAAAAACTCTCAGGCAAAAGGACCGGTCAGGGGTCGGCGGCGCACAGCGCCAACGGCTGAACTCTGGAGAGCGGCCGCGGCAGCATGCCGGCGGCCCACCGAAGGGGCAGGCGGAGCACCATCCGCTATCTCTCAGGTACCAAGGACAGAGGGGCGCGAAGCAAGACGGAACGGCAAAAGGTACACCCTTGGCCGCGCCATGTCTGCTCGTCGTACCCCCCATTCACTCTGCCTTGAGGATTCCATGACGCTTAAAACGACCCCGCTCAATTCCGCACACCGCGCCGCCGGCGCCAAGATGGTCGATTTCGGCGGCTGGGACATGCCCGTCAATTACGGCTCGCAAATCGAAGAACACCACGCCGTGCGCGGCGATGTGGGCATGTTCGACGTCTCGCACATGTGCGTGGTCGATATCGAAGGCGCCAACGCGCGCCCTTTCCTGCGCGCCCTGCTGGCCAATAACGTCGACAAGCTGCAAGTGGCCGGCAAGGCCCTGTATTCGTGCATGCTCAATCCGCAGGGATTCGTCATCGACGACCTGATCGTCTACTTCTTCAGCGAGACCTGGTTCCGCCTGGTCGTCAATGCCGGCACCGCCGAAAAGGACGTGGCCTGGGTCAAAGCCCAGAACGACGCCACCAGGAGCGGCGTCACCATTACCCAGCGCCGCGACGGCAACGAGCCAATGGCGCTGATCGCCGTGCAGGGCCCGAACGCGCGCGCCAAGGTGTGGCAGGTGCTGCCAAGCACCCAGGCCGCCTCCGAGCCACTCAAGCCGTTCAACGCCGTCATCGTCAAGGACACCGCGTTCGGCGAGGTGATGGTGGCGCGCACCGGCTACACCGGCGAAGACGGGTTCGAGCTGGCCTTCCCCGCCGGGCAGGCCGAGAACCTGTGGAATGCGCTGGTGGCGGCCGGCGTCAAGCCGGCGGGCCTGGGCGCGCGCGACACCTTGCGCCTGGAAGCGGGCATGAATTTGTACGGCCAGGACATGGACGACACGGTCAACCCGCTCGACGCCGGCCTGGCCTGGACCATCGACCTGGTCTCCGAGCGCGACTTCATCGGCAAGACCGCGCTCAAGGCGATGGGCCAGAATGCCCAGTACGTGGGCCTGATCCTGCGCGAAAAAGGCGGCATTTTGCGCGCCCACCAGAAAGTGCTGGCGCAGGACGGCGGCGCCGGCGAAATCACCAGCGGCACCTTCAGCCCGACCATGCAGGAAGCGATCGCGCTGGCGCGCGTGCCGATGGGCGTGGCTGTGGGCGACACCGTGCATGTCGAAATCCGCGACAAAAAACTGGCCGCCAGCGTGGTCAAGCTGCCGTTCGTGCGAAACGGTAAAATCCTCGCCGCCTGATCCGGGCATCACATTCATTCAGTAGCATTTACATTACCGCGACCTCTTGGAGCAAACACTATGAACATCCCAGCCGACCTGAAATACACCGAGTCCCATGAATGGGTGCGCGCCGAAGCTGACGGCACCCTCACCGTCGGCATCACCGAATACGCGCAGGACGCGCTGGGCGACATCGTGTTCGTCGAACTGCCAAAAGTGGGCAAGGTCTTCACTGCCGGCGATGACGCCGCCGTGGTCGAATCGGTCAAGGCGGCCAGCGACATCTATTCGCCGGTCTCGGGCGAGTGCATCGCCGTCAACGACGGCGTCGCCGACGCGCCGGACTCGATCAACACCGACGCCTACGCGGCCTGGCTGTTCAAGCTCAAGCCGAGCAACGCCGGCGCCATCGACGGTCTGCTCGACGCCGCCGCTTACGGCAAAGCCACCGCAGAGTAAAAACTCCCGGCCGCCGCGACCCCCGTCGCCGGCGGCCTTTTCTTTTCAGTCCGCCGCCGCGTCCAGCGGCGGCAGTCCCTTTTTCGGCTCCACTACAGGCCCCCACTACCATGACCCGCACCAGCCTGACCCAACTCGAAGCACGCGACTCGTTCATCCCGCGCCATATCGGCCCGTCCCCCGCCGAACAGGCAGCCATGCTGGCCACGCTCGGCTACCCGTCGCGCGCGGCGCTGATCGACGCCATCGTGCCCGCCAATATCCGCAAGAAGAGCAAGCTGGCACTGGGCCAGTTCTTCGAGCCGATGCCGGAGCAGGCGGCGCTGGGCAAACTCAAGGCGCTCGCCGCCAAGAACAAGGTCATGAAGTCGATGATCGGCCAGGGCTACTTCAACAGCCATACGCCGGGCGTCATCCTGCGCAATATTTTCGAAAACCCGGCCTGGTACACCGCCTACACGCCTTACCAGCCCGAGATTTCGCAAGGCCGCCTGGAAGCGATCCTGAACTTCCAGCAAATGATCACCGACCTGACCGGCATGGGCATCGCCAATTCGTCGATGCTCGATGAAGGCACCGCCGCCGCCGAAGCCATGACCCTGATCCAGCGCGTCGGCAAGTCGGCCTCGAACGTGTTTTACGTCGCCGACGACGTGCTGCCGCAAACGCTCGAAGTAGTGCAGACGCGCGCCCAGCCGATCGGCGTGGAAGTGCGCACCATCGCGGCGGCCGACATCGGCGCCCTGAGCGAGCCCTGCTTCGGCGTGCTGATCCAGTACCCCGGCGTCAATGGCGATGTGCGCGACTACCGCGCCGCCGTCGAAAAACTGCACGCGGCCGGCGCCATGGTTGTCGCTTGCGCCGACCTGCTGGCCCTGACCCTGTTGACGCCTCCGGGCGACTGGGGCTGCGACGTGGTCGTCGGTAACAGCCAGCGCTTCGGCGTGCCGCTCGGTTTCGGCGGCCCGCACGCCGGCTACCTGGCCACGCGCGACGAATTCAAACGCAGCATGGCCGGCCGCCTGGTGGGCGTGACCATCGACGCGCAAGGCAACAAGGCGTACCGCCTGGCGCTGCAAACGCGCGAGCAGCACATCCGCCGCGAAAAAGCCACCTCCAACATCTGCACCGCGCAAGTCCTGCTGGCCGTGATGGCCTCGATGTACGCCGTCTACCACGGTCCAAAGGGCTTGCAGCGCATCGCCCGGCGCGTACACCGCTTCACCGCCATCGCCGCCGCCACGCTCGGCCAGCTCGGCTACGAGATCGTCAACACGACCTGGTTCGACACGCTCACCGTCAAGAGCGCGCGCGCGGCCGAACTGCACATCATCGCCACCGAACACGGCGTGAACCTGCGCAAGGTCGACGACAAGCACGTCGGCATCTCGCTCGACGAAACCACTACCCGCGACGATATCGCGCTGCTGTGGACCATCTTTGCGCAGGGCGTCCCGAACGCCCCGGCCGCGCCGGATTTCGACGCGTTTGATGCGAGCGCGCAGGACGGCTTCCCGGAAGCGCTGGCGCGCACTAGCACCTACCTGACGCATCCGACCTTCAACCGCTACCACGCGGAACACGAAATGCTGCGCTACCTGCGCGGCCTGGCCGACAAGGACCTGGCGCTGGACCGCACCATGATCCCGCTCGGGTCCTGCACCATGAAACTGAACGCAACGAGCGAGATGATCCCGGTCACCTGGCCCGAGTTCTCCAACATCCACCCGTTCGCACCCGACGCGCAAACGGTCGGCTACCGCGAGATGATCGGCCAGCTGGAAGACATGCTGTGCGCGCTGACCGGCTACGCGGCCGTGTCGCTGCAGCCGAACGCCGGCTCGCAGGGCGAGTACGCGGGCCTCCTGGTGATCAAGGCTTACCATGAATCGCGCGGCGAAGGCCATCGCAATATCTGCCTGATCCCCTCGTCGGCGCACGGCACCAACCCGGCGTCGGCCAATATGGTCGGCATGAAGGTGGTCGTCACCGCTTGCGACGCCAGCGGCAACGTCGACCTGGCGGACCTGAAGGCCAAGGCCGGGCAGCACAGCGCCAACCTGGCCTGCGTGATGGTCACCTATCCATCGACCCACGGCGTGTTCGAAGAAGGCATTCAGGAATTGTGCGAGATCATCCATTCGCACGGCGGCCAGGTCTACATTGACGGCGCCAACATGAACGCGCTGGTCGGCGTGGCGGCGCCGGGCAGCTTCGGCGGCGATGTCAGCCACCTGAACCTGCACAAGACCTTCTGCATCCCGCACGGCGGCGGCGGCCCCGGCGTCGGCCCGATCGGCGTGGGCGCGCACCTGGCCAAATTCTTGCCGAACCAGCGTTCGACCGGCTACACACGCGATGAGGCGGGCATCGGCGCGGTCAGCGCGGCGCCGTTCGGCTCGGCCAGCATCCTGCCGATTTCGTGGATGTACATCGCGATGATGGGCGGCGAAGGCCTGACCGCCGCCACCGAAACGGCGATCCTGGCCGCCAACTACATCGCGCGCCGGCTGGCGCCGCACTATCCGGTGTTGTACACCGGCCACGACGGCCTGGTGGCGCACGAGTGCATCCTGGACCTGCGCCCGATCACCGACGCCACCGGCATCAGCAACGAAGACGTGGCCAAGCGCTTGATGGACTTCGGTTTCCATGCGCCGACCATGAGCTTCCCTGTGCCGGGAACGCTGATGATCGAGCCGACCGAAAGCGAGTCGAAGGCCGAGATGGACCGCTTCATCGACGCCATGATCGCCATCCACGCCGAGATCGTGAAGGTCGAGCGCGGCGAGTACGACCGCATGGACAATCCGCTCAAGGGTGCGCCGCACACGGCCGAAGTGGTCACCGCAGACGTCTGGGAGCACAAGTACAGCCGCGAGGCGGCTGCCTTCCCGGTGGCGTCGCTGCGCAAGCAGAAGTACTGGCCGCCGGTCGGCCGCGCCGACAATGTGTACGGCGACCGTAACCTGTTCTGCGGCTGCGCGCCGATCAGCGACTACGAGTAAAGGGGACCTCCCCCCCTCTAAAGTGAGGGCCGCCGGGAGGCCAGCCGCAGATGCGGCGCCGCTTTCCTCGGCGGCCCCGTCATCTCGGGCCCGCTCTCGTCAAGCTCGAATCCGCCGAGCGCTGTCGACAGGCTTGAAGCCTGGCCTTGCAGCCGCCGGGCCGCCGCTGCCGCTTCTTTCACCAGTACCGCATTGTGGCGCGTCATCTGGTCGATCTCGACGATCGCCTTGCTCACCGCGCCGATCACGCCGGCCTGGTCCACGCTCGCTTGCCCGATCCGGCCGACCATCTCCCCCACCTGCTGCACCGACTGCGCAATCCCGGCCATGCGCGCGCCCGCCTCCGAGGCGATGGCGCTGCCGCCGTCGATGCCGGCCAGCGCATGCGCGATCAGGACCTCGATTTCCTGCGCCGCGCCAGCCGTGCGCTGCGCCAGCGTGCGCACTTCTCCCGCCACGGCGGCAAAGCCGCTGCCCTGCTCCCCGATCCTGGCCGCTTCCCGCGCCGCATTGAGCGCCAGCGCATTGGTCTGGCAAGCGAGCTTGTCGATCACCCCCACCACCTGCGCCATGCGCTGCGCGCTGGCGCGCAGCGCCGCCATCGACAAGACCAGGCGATCGAGCACGCCGCCGCCGCACAGGGCTTGCATCGACGCTTCGTCGGCCAGCCGGTTGGCGCCGCGCGCGCCCTCCTGCGCGACGCCGGCCGCCGCGCCAAGCTCGCCCACCGTGCCGGCCGCGCGCCGCAGCACCCCGGCCTGGGCCCTGGCATGGGTGGACAGGCCGGCGCTGCCGGTGGCGATGTCGCGCGAGGCGGTGTCGATCGAGCGCGCCGAGGCCAACATGCTTTTCAGGGTGGCGTTCAGGGCGCCGACGGCCGCGTCGAGCGTGCGCGCGCTGTCGCCGATTTCGTCGCGCCTGTAGCTGCGGTTTTTTGGGGTCAGCTTGCCGCCGGCCAGTTCGCCGGCCGCCTCGCTGATGCCCGCCACGCCGCGCAACAGCGCGCGCCGCACCAGCATGCTGATGCCGAGCGTGGCCGCCAGCGCCAGCGCCACCAGCAGCGGCAGCAGCACCGACCAGGCGGCCAGGTCGGCCGCCGCGCGGCTGCACGCCTGCTCGCTCAGTTCCTGCTCGAAGCGCGCCAGTTCGGCCAGTCGCTGCGCCACCACGGCGAAGGCTTGTTCAGCCTTGGACATGGCGTTCGCGCTCATCGAATGATCGACCGGGGAAAACTCGATCACCTCGAGGATGGCGCGCACATAGGTGGCGTGCGCGGCCCCGGCCTGGGCGATGAAGCGCTGCTCGGGGCCATGACCGCCGCCGCGCCGCGCCAGGGCCGCGAACCTGTGTTCGATGGCGGCGTGGCGCCGATAGATATCCTGGCCCAGCCCATCGATGCGCGGCGCCGAAAAACTGGCGCCGATCCAGGTCAGCAGCTGATACATGCGCGCGTGTACCTGCTGGAGCTCGCTCGCCAGTTCGCCGGCCTCGCGGATGCGCGCGGCGCGCTCGTTGACGACGATCCCGAGCGCCTGGTTCTGGCGCGCCATCGCATGCCAGGCGCTGCCGGACGAGGCGACCAGCAGCAGCAGCACCATGCACGGCGCGAGCAGCAGCTTGGGACCGATACGCAGGCGCGCGAGCATGTCAGTGCTTGTAGACGCCGGCTTCCAGGGCCACGTCGCCAATGCGCAACACATACGTGGTCTTGGCCTCGACCTTGCCGCTGACCGGATTCTTGAACTTGTAGTCGACCCAGCCGCGCCCCGGGCCGTTGGCAACCGCAATCATCTCGTGGCGGAACAGTTTTCCGTCGGCATCCGGGACATCGCGCAGGTCCTTGCCGATCAGGGCCACGGTCGGATGGGCTACCGTGATGCCGCCCAGGTCGCGCATGGCCAGGTACAGCGAGCCCTGGTTGTACTCGGGGTCCCGGGCAATGATCAGGCGGATCATTTCTTCCTTGCCCTTGAGGCGCATGAAGCGCGCGCCCTTTTCGGCCAGCGCGACCGCATCCTTTTCGCTCGGCTCGGCCGCCGCCGCCACGCCGCACGCCCCCGCCGCGCCCCAGAAACAGGCCAGCCAGACGCCAGCCTTGATGAGAATCTTCACTATGATGTCCTTCAACGTCGATGAACGCGCATTCCGGCGCCGGCGCAGGTATCATTGTCTGCCAGCCGGCCTGCGCAAGATGAGTTTGCGCAATGTTTCCTGAGCGCATAGGTTAATTTACGCGTTCGCGCGGGGCGCCGGTTTGCGCAGGATCAATCGTGCGGACCGCGCCAACCAGTCTAGGAAGAGAGATGGATCGTTCAGTTGTCGCCCTGTTATTGTCGGGCCTGGTGTTTCCGGGTGCCGGCCAGTATTACCTGCGCCGGCGCGCGCGCGCCTGCCTGTTCATCGTGCCGACCCTGATGGCGGCCATCTATTTTTTCAAAAAAGTGATGGACAGCGCCTCGGCGCTGGTCGATGAAGTCCTGCGCGGCGCGCTGCCGGCCGATCCGGTGCTGATCGCCGAACGCCTGCACCAGCAGGGCGACGCCGCCTCGCCCATGATGAACCTGGCCGCCAGCGTGATGCTGGTGTGCTGGCTGGCCAGCGTGATCGACGCCTGGCTGCTGGCGCGCGCCATCGCGCGCGACGCGAAAGCGACGCCATGAGGCGTCCTGCCCTGGCTTGCCTGCTCGGCCTGGGCCTGGCCGGCTGCGCCACGCCCACGCCCACGCTCACGCTCACCCCGGCGGCGGGCGGCATCGTGCGCACCCTGGTACACCGCGCCGCGGCTTCGTTTCCCGGCACCGATGCGGTGGTGATGCGGGTCGAACTGGCGCCCGGCGCGCGCGCCGGGCGCCACACCCACCCGGGCGACGAAATCGGCTACGTGCTCGAAGGCGAAGGCCAGTTGCTGGTCGATGGCGCGCCGGCGCGCCTGTTGCGCGCCGGCGACGCCTTCGTGGTGCCGGCCGGGGTGGTGCATGACGCCCACAACCCGGGCAGCGCCGGCATGCGCCTGGTCGGCGTGTTCATGGTCGACAGGAAGCAGCCGCTGGCCACGCCGGCCAAGTAAGCGCCGGCCGGCGGGTGTCATGGTTGTCGTGTTAACGCAAAAACCGTCGCCCGCAGTGATGCGGGACGACGGTTGCGGGGGTAGCCGCCGGCCGGCGCCTTACGCCAGCTTGACCGCGTGTTCGCGCGTGGCGTGGAAGGTCAGCTTGGGCCAGCGCTCTTCGGTCAGGCGCAGGTTGACGTTGGACGTGGCCAGGTACGCCATGTTGCCGGCCGCATCGTAGGCGACGTTGTGGCCGAGCGCCGCTTCGAAGTCGGACAGGATGCGCTTGTCGTCGCCGCTGACCCAGCGCGCGCTGCTGATGCTGGTGCCTTCGAACACGGCGTCGACGCCGTACTCGTTGAGCAGGCGGCTGGCCACCACTTCGAACTGCAGCACCCCGACCGCGCCGAGTACCAGCTCGCCGCCCTGGACCGGCTTGAAGACCTGCACCGCGCCTTCTTCGCCCAGTTGCTGCAAGCCTTTGTGCAACTGCTTGATCTTGAGCGGATTGCGGATGCGCACCGAGCGGAAGAAGTCCGGGGCAAAATACGGAATGCCGGTAAATTGCAGCATCTCGCCTTCCGAGAAGCTGTCGCCGATCTGCATGTTGCCGTGGTTCGGCAAGCCGATGATGTCGCCGGCGTAGGCTTCCTCGACCTGTTCGCGCGAGGACGCCATGAAGGTGACCACCGACGACACCTTGATCTCGCGCCCCAGGCGCAGGTGCTTGACCTTCATGCCGCGCTCGAAGCGTCCCGAGCACACGCGCAGGAAGGCGATGCGGTCGCGGTGGGCCGGGTCCATATTGGCCTGGATCTTGAAGACGAACCCGGAAAACCGCTGTTCGCCCGGGCTCACCACGCGCACGGTGGCGTCGCGCTCGCGCGGGGCCGGCGCCCAGTCGACCAGCGCCGAGAGAATTTCGCGCACGCCGAAGTTGTTGATGGCCGAACCGAAAAACACCGGGGTCTGTACGCCCGCCAGGAACTGTTCCAGCTCGAACGGGTGCGAGGCGCCGTGTACCAGTTCGACTTCCATTTTCAGCTGCTCGATTTCGAGCGGGAACATGGCCGCCAGCTTCGGATTGTCGATGCCCTTGACGATCTCGAAAGCGCCATCGGCCTTTTCTTCACCGGCCTTGAACAGCATGATTTCATCGCGCAGCAGGTGGTACACGCCGCGGAAGTTCTTGCCCATGCCGATCGGCCAGGTCACCGGGGCGCACTGGATTTTCAGGACCGATTCGAGTTCGTCGAGCAGGTCGAGCGGATCGCGCGTTTCGCGGTCCATCTTGTTCATGAAGGTGACGATCGGGGTGTTGCGCATGCGGCACACGGCCAGCAGCTTGATGGTCTGCGCTTCCACGCCCTTGGCCGCGTCGATCACCATCAGGGCCGAGTCGACCGCCGTGAGCACCCGATACGTATCTTCCGAAAAGTCCTGGTGGCCGGGGGTGTCGAGCAGGTTGATGACGTGCTCGCGGTGCTCGAACTGCATCACCGAGCTGGCCACGGAAATGCCGCGCTGCTTTTCGATCTCCATCCAGTCGGAAGTGGCGTGACGGCCGCTTTTGCGGGCCTTGACCGTGCCGGCCATCTGGATCGCGCCCGAAAACAGCAACAGCTTTTCGGTCAGGGTGGTCTTGCCTGCGTCGGGGTGGGAAATGATGCCGAAAGTACGGCGGCGCGCCACTTCGCGGGCAATCGCCGCCGGGGCGAGCGTCGCGCCGGATACTGGCGTGTCGGAATCGGGAAGGTCTGAAGCGGGAAGGGAAGTATCGGTATCGTTGGCCATATTCTCAGCCATAACATGGCCTCGCACAAAACCCACGATTTTACCGATACTTGCCCTGCTCGTGTGAACTGATTCAGGCGCGGCGGGGAGCCGCGCCTGCTGCTACTGCCTGCCGCCGCCTTACCAGCAGTTGGTCGCGCTCGTACTGGCCTTGGTCGAACCGGTGCTGTCAAGCGTCAGCGTGCCGCATTTATCGGCTTCCTGCTTGCCCTGCGGCGTGGCGGTGACTGAAAAACTGTCGGCCGCCAACGGGTCGAGCTTGATCACATACCGCGCCTGCCCCGTTTTCGGCGATTGCAAGACCAGCTCCTTGGCGCCCGTGTAATTGCCCTTGCTCGTGTAGTAGCGCTCCATGTACTGGGCCTGCTCGCTCAGGATGGCCTTGGCGGTCGACCTGTGCGAGGACAGCACATACTCGGTATAGGACGGGAACGCGATGGCGGACAGGACGCCCACCACGGCGCACGCCACGATCAACTCGATCAGGGTGAAGCCGCCGGAGCGGCGCCGCCCCGGCATGGTGCGTGCGCCTGTCCTCATCGCTGCAGCTCCCGCCAGTTGATGCGGCCGATATCGGGCGATTTCGCGTTCTTTGGCCCGGTAAGGGTTGGCCCCCCCGTTCCATCCGTCTTGTCGCAATCAGCACCGACGCAAGGCTCGGTCTCGCCGCCGACCAGCACGCCGCCAGAGTTACCGGTGCCCGGGCCGCCGCCAGTGCCGCCATTCGGCCACACGGTCGTCGACACGCCCTTGACGATGTAGGCGCCGTCGGTCCCCTGTGGAACATGGCTCCACACGATCGTGGTGATGCTGCCGTCAAGGTTCGTGATGACGGTATCTTTCGGTGGCGGCGGAATGTCGCCTACGGTCGTCCCCGGCTTCGGCACAAACACGCCGTGCGGATCTTTCGACCCCCCTGCTGGCACGCCCGGAATGGCTGGATCGCCTGCCAGTTTATCCGTCAACGCCGGGGCCATCGAGTAGGCCGCATCGCCTGTACTGTTCATGCACCTGACCACCGGATGGTGCCAATAGATCAGGTACTCCGCGATCAGCTTGCCGCCGGTTGACTCGTAGCGTGAGGGCTTGAGGCGGTAACCGAGCTTCGGCTGACCGGCCACATTCATTTCAATGTCATTCTGGGTGATGTCGGCCGCGACGACCTGCAGGGTCAGCGCGCCATTGCGCCATGCACCGCCTGTGCCCGGTTCCGGCTTGCTCGTGGCGACGCCGGCGCAATTCGGATGCATCGGGTGTACGCCCGTGCGTTTTTCTCCGGGCACCCACTCCAGGACCGTAAAGGCTTTCAAGGGCATCGACCACATCATCTCCTTCACCGACGCCATTGAATACTTCGTCATTTCCGACACCTTCATTGCGTCCTGGGTCTGGTATCCGGTCACGGGGCCGTCGTACTCAGCCTGCTTGCCCGCGATCAGCGCGCCCACCACCTTGAAGCTGATGGCCGGCGAATGCTGCTGGTTGGCCATGAGCAGCTTGAACTCCGTGTTGGTCGAGGTCGCAGATTCGGTGAGGACGGTGTCCCATGCTTTTTCGGTCCTGGTCCGTTTCTGCAAGTAGGGCAGTTTGTTATCACCCGATGCCGAATAGCTGTACGTGATCACGACGACGGTCGAGGTATATTTCTTCGTTGTTACCATTACAAGTTTTGAGTTGACCAGGGTCGGAACCGGGCCGGACACGTACTCGATCGCCGAATCAGGCAGATAACTGATCTCGGTTTTCTGCGTATTTGTCTTCTCCTTGGTGGTCAACACTTCGGGCGTGCCGACCGTCTGCGCGGCAGCCGGATACTGGAGTGCCGATTTCAAGGTCGGCGTGTCCGGTGCGGACGCGGTGGTGACGACGGGTGCGTTGACCGTATGCAGGCGTTGCATCTCCTGGCTCGGGTTAATCATGCTCAAGCCGATCACGTCATAGATGTCATCGTACTCGTGGACGTGAACATAATTGATCCCGATGCGGTCTACCGCGCTGCTATCGGCAGCCCTGCCGCGCGACCAGTAGCCGGTGTCGAAATAGTTCGTGGTGTACACGGGGCTGCCGTCAGTGCGTTTCGTGTTACCGCAGCGCACGTAGCAGAAGAAGTCGGTATCGAAGTGACCGCCTTCCACGCCGCGCTCGCCGTTGACGACTTTGTCGGGAACACTCACGACAACCGGCGGTTTTGGCGCGCCATTGCGGTCGAAGCCGGCCTGGAACACGTCAACCCCGCCGGCCGATACGCCAACGAGTTGCGAACGCACGCCGCCGCCCATGTGGCGCCCGACCGGATAGATGGCCGCGCTGGTCGCCCCTTCGGTAACGTAGATCAGATCGTCGGTGGTAAACTTGCGGTCTTCGTTCAGGTCGAACACCACGCTGTGGGTGTCGCCACCGGTCAGGTAGTTCAACTGCATCCACCAGTTCTCGCCGGGCGGTTTGGCATCGGGCGTGAGGGTCGGGTTGGTGCTGAAAAACTGGAACACATTGCCGTTCACGTAGGCGCCATCGCCCACCACCCGCTCACCCCCAGCAGGAAAGGCCACTTGCCAGCCCTTGTTGACGCTGCCGGTATAGTTCAGCGGATTGTTGGTGACGCTGCGAATGCGCACTTTCTCCGCGCCTTTGGTGTACTCCCGCTCGGTCAAGACCTGCGTGACATAGGTGCCCTTGGTGATGTCGGCCTTGTCCCATACACCAACCGCAGAATGCACCTCCGGCGACGTCAGGTCGTCCGGGCTCAACAGCCGTCCAGTGACGAACAGCACCATCGAGCCGCCCGACGGATGGGGCGCCAGGCCTGGGGCCATGGTGATCGCGCGCCCCGTACCGGTCGCGGCATGCAGCAATTTCGGCGTTCCGCCGTTGACCAAGTCGAACATCCACATATTGCCCTGGAGATCGCCGGCATACGCGGTATCGGGGAAACCGTCGTTATCGCTGTCGCGCACGGAAGGCGACGACAGGCCGTTCGGCGCGTCCTTGGAGCCCGCGCCGGTGTCGATCTGGCGGATCCGCGCGCCGGTCTTGGCGTTCATCACGTACAGCACGGCATGACCGGACCCCGAGGCGGGGGCGCTGTCGTAGCCGTTACCGACCACAACCACCGGAGTGGTGGCGTTGAGCTTGAACAGCACCGGCGTGCTGTAGGTATAGCCCAGGTCTTCGAAGTCGGGCGTCTTGTTGCTCACCTCCCACAAGACCTTGGACGCGGCGCTGGCCTCGTCGGTCGGCAGGGTGGTCACATCGAGCGCATACAGGGCCTTGCCGCCGCCGCCGAGGGCGCCGACCAGGATCGTTTGCGCGTTCATGGTGCGCAAGGCAATGCCGCCATCGACAAAGTAGCGGTGCTGGAAGTTCGTTGCCTTGGTCAGCTCCGGCAGGTTGGTCATGACCGCGCCGGGAACATAGGCGAAGCGCTCCGCGCCGGTGGCAGCATTAATTGCGTGCAGCATGCCATCGTTGGCGCCGACAAACACGGTCTTGTTGGCGCCTTCCGTGTGGTAGACCGGGGTCGAGTGGATGATGTCGCCGAGGACGCTGCCGCGCGAGCGCAAGCCGCCGCCGTTCTTGAGTTCCTTGCTGGTATCGCCGCGCACAAAATTGAGGATGTCCGAGTCGGCCGCATCCATGGCCGCGGCGTCGAGCAGCTTGCGGTGCCCGGTGTCGCCCTTGGCCATACTGGCCCAGCGGAACGGGATGCCCGCAGGGCTGGTGCCGGCATCGTTGCGGGTGACGATGATGCGACTGGCCGCCGACTGTTTCGCGATCTGGGCGGCGGCGCCGCCGGTCCAGGAGTCGGTCGGGCTGACGACGCCGGCCGCGGTGATCGGATAGGCGTGCAGGTTGCCGCTCCAGTCGAACGAGTTATAGTCGATCGAAAACATTTTCTCGGTGCCCTTCGAGACGTCGAGGCTCGACGGCACCGGCTGGCCGATATAGCCGACCGGCTGCGTCCGCGGGTCGAAGCCGCCGGCCGCATTCACCGTCACGAGCGCGGCAACGGCCAAGCCCACCAGGCCGCCCCCCGCGATTATTTTAGTTCTTAGTTGCATGATGATTCTCCGACGGTTGTGAGTACTGCACTAGTCGCAAATTTTGCTGAAAACACGAAAACGGTAGGTCGACTGCACGATGGCGACCGCACCGCCATTACCCGTGGCCCGCGCCGTCACTTTGGCGATGCCGGGCGAACATGGCGTATTCGAATTGATATACACGGGCGCCTTGATCAATTCAATGATGTAACGTGGTTGCACGGTCAGCTTGCCGACGTGATCGACGTCGTTGACGAAGCTCGATGTCACCTTGTCATTCTTCCAGTCGACGGTGGCGGAATTCTCGGTTTCCACCTGGTTGCGGCACAATGCGTTTGCGCATCCCGCAGTGAACTGGGTGCTGTCGAACGGGTCGAACGGGGCGCGGTTGAACACCGTTTCTTCGGCAAAGCGCAGCATCGTTTCGGCCGCTTCGCGCGCCACTTGCTGGTCGCGCGAGTTGCGCGCCAGGCGTTCTTCGAGCGTGCCGCCACGCACCAGCGCGAGCACGAACATGGTCAGCACCACCAGGAAAATCAGGCCGCTGACGAGCACCGCGCCTTGTTGGGACGCGCGGTAGCGCGCAATCGTATTCGTTCTCATCAATTCCACCTTGTCTGATTACGCACCATGAACGTGGTCGTGACCACGCTGCGCAGGCGGCCATCGGCAATGGCCACTGCGCCGCCGTTGAAGTTGATCGATTGGGTACCGCCGACCACGCCTTTGGTGGACGGGCCGCGCACCAGCAGGCTGATCCGTACCGCCGAAACCTGGCGGTACTCCGCCGCGGTCGGACTGTCGACGTAAGCGTTGACGACTTCGCCGCCGCTACCGATGCCGTAGGAAACCTGCATGTTTTCGACATTCTCGGCCACCACCACGCCGGTTTTGGTGTCGACCGCTTGATTGTCCGTGGCGAAACACTTGAGCTGGGTCTCCACCACACGGAACTGGTAGACCACCTGCGCCGTGTTCAGGCCGGGCGCGCCGGTGCCGGGGTCATTCGGATTATTCGACGCCACCGTCGCGCCTTCGCAGTTCGCTTCCGATCCGGTGCGCAGCCCGGTCGCCGAGGTCGCCGTCCAGGCCGGATCATGCCGCACGATCAGGATATCCGACCCCGCCGTCGCGGCGGCGCCGCCGCCATCCAACCCACCGAGCGGGCCGGGCTGGAGCGGCACGTCCACGTTCAGCTTGTAGCCGGCCTGGCGCAAGGCCCGCCCCATCACATCGGTTGCATTGCGCGCCGACTCATTCATGCGCACGCCATCGCTCTGGGCCACGGACATCTGCTTGCTGCCGATGAACAGGTAGCCCACCCCGCCCAGCAACACCAGGCCCAAGGTCATGGCGACCAGCACCTCGATCAGGCCAAAACCGCCGGCGCCGGCGTGCGGCGTCCTGGGCGGCGCGAAGGGAATAGGACCGCTCATAATTGCGTCTCCACGGAAATTGATTGGGCCGCCGGGCCGTTCGTCGTGGCGTCGGCCTTGACGCGCGAATCGTCCCATTGCACAACGATGACGAACTTGCGGGTAGCGGGGGTGTAGCTTACCGAACCGACGCCTTTCGGTATCGCCTGCGCCGCCGCCGCGCGCCACTGGGCCAGGTCGACCGAGGCCACACTGGTGTCGACCGGCGCATTGGCGCCGATGGCAAGTGCATACGGCGACACGCCGCCGACCAGGGTCTCGGCCGTCGTGCGGTTGGCGCGCATGCGGTCGATGATGTCGTTGACCAGCACCGTGGCCTGGCCGCGGGCCTGGGAGCTCTGGTTGTTTTTCAGGTTGGTCAGGATAATGCCGGCGATGCCGAGCAGCCCCACACTCATGACCAACATCGTGACCAAAATTTCAATCAGCGAAAATCCTTGCTGGCGCTTCATCGTTTTCTCCTTGCTTAGTCTGAACATGCAGTTGCTCCATTAACAATCTTGACGCCGACCCAACCTGTGCCGGGCCGGAACTCGAGAACGCGGCGCTTGGCATTGATCGAGGATTGGCAGGAATACACCGAGCCGTCCTGCCCGGCATTGGCGGCGGTGCGGGTCTGGCCGGTGCCGTTGTATGAAATGAAATCGGCCACGTCGCCTTTCGCCGTCAGCACGGCCTTGCCGGGCACCCCGCGCTGCACGCGCAGCAGCAGGTCGTCGCCGTCCATGCTGCCGACAGTGCCGCCATCGACGAAAACCAGCCAGCCGGCGTGCCAGTCGCCAGCCGTGCCGCCGCCGCAGGCGGCGCCGTCGGCGCTGCGGCACATGCTGACCCGGGTGTTGCGCTTGACCGCCTCGGAACGGGTATAGTTGACCGCCGCCAGCATTTGTTCGGCCTGCGCCGACACCGCCGAATCATCGACAAAATCTTTCATGAGCGGCAAGCCGACGGCGGTGGCGACACCGACGATGACGACGGTGATGAGCAACTCGGCCATCGTGAAACCGCGTGCGCGTCGTGGCGCGGGGAGCCGGGCAAGGCCCGCGCCGCGCACACTGGCATGAAACGCCGGATAGGTCATGGATGAACTTTCAAAAGGTTGGGAGCGGACAGGCTCCTTGGATATTGCTTATTATAAATACCCAACCTTGCAGTTCCCTGAGGAAAGGCTGACAAAAGCCTGACAAATGCACGTAAACTGATGTTTTTTTGCTAAATCAGCGGAAAATGCACGCTCATCAGGGTGCCCTTCCCGCCGGGGCCGGCGGCAACATCGATACGCGCCTTGTGGGCCAGCGCGATGTCGCGCACGATCGCCAGGCCCAGGCCGCTGCCTTCGGTCTTGTCGTCGAGCCGCACATAGCGCTGGAACACGCGACCGCGCAGGTGCGGCGCGATGCCGGGCCCGGAGTCTTCCACCTGCAGCACGGCCACGCCGTCCTCGGTAAAGCAGCGCACCGTGACGGTGCCGGCGCGCGGCGTGTAGCGCACCGCGTTGTCGATCAGGTTATCGATCAGGTCGCGCAGCAAAAAGCTGTTGCCGGGTACGATGGCGCGCTTGAGTTCGAAGCCGATATCGATCCGCTTCTTGCCGGCCTCGTCGACGAAATACTGGATCACCTGCTCGACCAGGACGGCCAGGTCCACCCGTTCGAGCCGGGTTTTCTCGAAGCGCGACGGTTCGGCCCGGGCCAGCGCCAGCAACTGGTTGGTCTGGCGGATCATGCGCTCGTTCGAGAGCAGCATCAGGCGCACCGAATGGACGGTCTCGGGCTCGCCCGGGTAGCGCGCCGCCAGCCATTCGAGCTGCAGCTTGATGCCGGCCAGCGGGGTGCGCAGCTGGTGCGCGACATCGGCCAGGAAATCGTGCTGGGCCTTGGCGCCGGAACGCACCTTGTCGAGCAGTTCATTGAAGGCGGCCGTGACCGGGGTCAACTCGAGCGGCACCCCGGCATGCTCGATCGCGGCCAGCTCGGTCGCGTCGCGCTGCAGCAGGTTGGCGCGCATGCGCGCCAGCGGTTGCAGCCCGTTGGTCACCGAAATCCAGATCAGGCCGACCAGGGCCAGGGTGAACAGGGTTTCCAGCAAGACCAGGGCGCGCAAGGTGGCCGAGCGTACCTGCAGGCGCTTGCGCATGGTTTTCGCCACCCCGATGTGGACCGCGCGCGCGCCCTTGCCGGCAACCCGGCTCGACACCCGCACCTCCTCGCCGCGCATGACGTCGTCGTAGGCGCGGCTGGACGGCGCGGCCAGCCGCGGAAAATCGACATCGCCGGCAATCACCTTGCCGTCGTGGGTGCGCACGATGAAGTACAGGGCGTCGACATCGTCGGCGCGCAAGACTTGCTCGGCCTGGGTCGGCAAGTCGATGCCCGGCTGGCCGGGGCCGCCGTACAGGCGCGCCGCCAGCGCCCCGCCGGCGTCAGCCAGGCTCTGGTCGAAAGCCAGCTGGGCCGGAATCCAGGCCAGCATGTAGGTCAGCGCCGCGCCCGCCAGGTTGATGAGCAGGATCGGGACGATCAGCCATCGCAGCAGGCGCACCCGGATGCTGGTCATACATCCTGCTCGAGCATGTAACCGAAGCCGCGGATGGTGCGGATGCTGATGCCGGCGTCGGCGATCTTGATGCGCAGGCGCGAAATGTAGACCTCGACCGCGTTCAGGCTGACATCTTCCCCCCACGGCAGGATGGCGTCGATGATCTGCTGCTTCGATACCACGCGGGCGCTGTGCTGCAACAGGTATTCGAGCACGGCCCATTCGCGCACCGACAGCTCCACCGGGCGCCCTTCGATATGGGCGCGCTTGGACGAGGTGTCGAGCGTCAGGCGGCCCAGCGACAGGCTGACCGGCTTGGGCGTATTGCGGCGCGCCAGGGCCTTGATGCGCGCCACCAGTTCGGCGGTGGCGAAGGGCTTGACCAGGTAATCGTCGGCGCCCAGCTCCAGGCCGCGCACGCGGTCCTCGATGGCGTCGCGCGCGGTCAGCAGCAACACCGGCACCGCGCTGCCGCGCGCGCGCAGGCGCCGCACCACCTCGAAACCGTCGATGCCGGGCAGGCCGATGTCGAGCACCACCACCGCCACCTCGGCGCGCTGCAGCACCTGGTCGGCCTGGGTGCCGCTGCCGACCACGTCGACCACCATCGCGTGTCCCTGCAGCAGGCGGGTCAGGCCGTCGGCCAGCACGGCATCGTCTTCGACCAGTAGTACGTGCATGCCGGGGCTTTCAGTAAGTTGCGATATTCATATTATGGGGCATGGCGGGGGCAGCTTCCAAGGATTGGCACCCCTCGAAAACGTGGTTTTGTGCATCTTCTGTGCGTTTCCCCACCTTAAAGCATGAGCAAAATGACAATTTTTCGCATTTTTCCCCAGTAGGACTGGGATTACAAGAATTTATGCATTGAACCTACATGGGGGCGACTGCCAGTCTTATGTTCGCCAACAGACGGAAGCTTTACTGTTCGTACATCGCGATTCGCTGCAAGTGAAAGTGAAGCGCCCTTGAAGTCCGTTTCAGATAGTGAGGAATAAAAATGAACAACACTCAACTTGGTACTACCGCCCAGAACACATCGCCGGTGGGCCAGATTCCTGCCAGCGCGCACGAGTCAAAAGTTGCAGCCCGCCCCGTTGTCAGCTTTAGCGGCACCCAGCAAAACGAATTGCTGGCCGCGCTTCCCCGCAAGGATCTCGAAACCCTGTTCGACCACCTGGAACTGGTCGCCCTGCCTTTCGGCAAAGAACTGTTTGAATACGGCAGCAAGCTCGAAAACGTTTACTTCCCGACCACGGCCATCGTGTCCCTGCTGTACGTGATGGAAGACGGCGCCACCACCGAGATCGCCGTGGTCGGCCATGAAGGCGTGGTCGGCATGTCGCTGTTCATGGGCGAACGCGCCATGTGCAGCGCCGTGGTCCAGAGCGCCGGCTACGGCTACCGCCTCAAGACCCAGTACCTGCGCGACGCCTTCAACCAGGGCGGCGCCCTGCCCCAGCTTCTGATGCGCTACACCAATGCGCTGTTCGCCCAGATGGCCCAGAACGCCGTCGGCGGCCGCCACAGCTCGATCGAACAAAAGCTGTGCCGCTGGCTGCTCGACCGCCTCGACCGTTCCGCATCGAACGAGCTGAAAGTGACCCAGGAACTGATTTCGATCATGCTCGGCGTGCGTCGCGAAAGCATTACCGCCGCGGCCGGAAAGTTGCAGGACGATGGCCTGATTCAATACCGTCGCGGCAACATCACCGTGATTGACCGCCAGGGCCTCGAAGCGTACGCCGGCGAGTGCTATAAGGTCGCAAAGACCGAATACGATCGCCTTCTGATGGATGTAGCCCGCTAGCGCCCATGACGGTCGATAGGAGGACTATCGGCCGTCATGGGACCTAAAAGGGAGCGGCGCCGCCTCGCCGCTGTCGGCCACGCGCGAGAGCGGAATGAAGGCTTCCACGCAGGTTCCCACGTTGTTTACGCCCCGCTTCACCCGCAAGCTTCCCCCCAGCAGCAAGGCGCGCTCGCGCATGCCCAGCAAGCCATGCGATTTCGGCTTGGCCACAGCGTCGGCGTCGATGCCGACCCCGTCATCGCTCACTTCCAGCGCCAGACCGCCCGCTTCGCGCCCCAGGTGGACGATCACGTGGCGCGCGCGCGCATACTTGGCGATATTGTTGAGCGACTCCTGGATGATCCGGAACGCCGCGATCGCATGCGTCGGGCCGGCGACATCGATATCGCCGTCGATCAGCGCTTCGCAGTCGAGCTTGGTGACCCGCCCGAATTCCTCGCAGTAACTTTGCACGGCGGCCGCCAGGCCCAGGTGGTCGAGCAGGCTGGGGCGCAGGTTGTCGACGATGCGGCGCTTCAGTTCGACCGTCTCGACCAGGGTGGCGCGCGCGCGGTCGAGCATCAACGCCAGCTCGGGCGCGCCGGCGCGCACGGTGTCGGCCACGGCGTTCAAGTCGATATTGATCGAGGTCAGGTTGGCCCCCAGTTCATCGTGCAGTTCGCGCGCCAGGCGCGCCTTTTCTTCTTCGCTCACGCTGATCAGGTGGCGCGAGAGCACCGACAATTGCTCGGTACGCAGCACCACCATCGATTCGAGCTTGTCGTTGGCGCTTTCCAGCGCGCGCTGGGTAGTCGCCCGGGCAACATAACTGCGCCGGATCAGGCGGTAGAACAAGGCCAGCACCAGGATCGCCATGGCGTTGATGCTGATGCCCAAAAACACGGCGTTCCGGTATTCGCGCGCAAACGTGGCGCTGCGGGCGGCCAGCAATTCGTTTTGCTCCTGCACCAAAATCACCACCTGCAGGCGGATTTCATCCATGTCGGACTTGCTGTCGGACGAACCGGCGATCTTGACGATGTCATCGAGCCCGCCCGCACGGTAGACGTCGAGCACCTGGTTCATGGTGTCGAGCTTGCGGTAGACCAGGGTATGCAGCTGGGCCAGGCTGCGGCGCTGGGACGGGGTCTCGGCCAGCAGTCGGTCGAGCTCGGCGAACTGGGCGTCGATCTCGGACGAGGCCGTACGCAGCGGCCCCAGGTAGACTTCGGAGCCGGACAGGAAGTAGCCGCGCAAGCTGCTTTCGGCATCCATGATCAGCACATTGACGTACTGGACCTTGTCGATCACCTTGGCGGTCTGGCCCTGGATGTCGTTGGCGCCCTTGAGCTGGCCGAGGTTGTGGAACAGGCTCACGCCATTGATGATGAGGATCAGCACGCACGTCAGGCACAGCACGGTCTTATACAAGGGCAAGCCGGTGGTGACCGCTGGTTCGGTGGAAAAATACATCCTGGGAATCCTTTTGCGCACTGCAGAGCCGGGCAGAAACAAATTATAGACCGGGAAAAGCCGTGCCGCAGCCAAGCTGGACTGTAGGAGAGAGGGACGCGCCGGCGCGGCAGGCCGCGCGGCGGGCAAAACAGGCGTCAGGCGCGGCCGGCGCGCCCGCAAGATCAGTCGAGCAGGTTGTTCTTCATGGCGTAATAGGTCAGGTCGCTGTTCGACTGCAAGCCCATTTTTTCCATGATCCGGGTGCGGTAGGTCGACACCGTCTTGATCGAGAGGGACAGCGCCACGCCGATGTCGGACACGGTCGCGCCCTTGGCCAGGCGCAGGAACACCTGGAACTCGCGGTCCGACAACTCGGTATGCAGCGCCGTGTTGGGATCGCGGTCGAAGCTCTGGGCCAGCAGTTCGCCCACCGTGGAGCTGACGTAGCGGCGGCCCTGGAACACGGTGCGTACCGCGGTCTTGAGCTCGTCGGCTTCGCATTCCTTGTTGAGGTAGCCGTTGGCGCCCATCTTGAACAGGTTCAGCGCATATTGCTGCGCCGGATAGCCGGACAGGATCAGCACCGGCAGGTTCGGCTGCCCCTGGCGGATGGTGCGCAGGATGTCGATCCCGCTCTGGTCCGGCATGGCGATATCGAGCAGCAGCACGTCGCAGATTTCGCGGCGCGCGATGTCCAGGGCTTCGCGCCCGGTGGCCCCTTCGGCCACGACATCGAAGTCGGGTGACGAAGAAAAGATCTGTTTGAAACCTGCACGTACTATCTGGTGATCGTCACATATGGCAACGCGTATCATTGTCTTCCCTTAAATTATCCTTGCATAGGAAAGAGCCGAGGCGAACCGCGCGCCCGGCACTGCGCATGCGTTAGTATTCTAGCACTCTGGCTGTTCAGTACAAACACGTATGACGCTCCGCGCGGCCCGGCCCGCCCGGATGGACCGCAAAAAACAGGGGGCACGAGGCCCCCTGCAATCTGCCACGGGAGCTCGCCGCCGTCCTAGCTTGCGCCCTTGAGCACGGCCAGGATGGCCAGCAGTTCGCTGCGGATCAGGGCGCGGTCGATCTCGGGCGGCGCCGCCGTCTCTTGGTCAGGGGCGGCATCGTCCTCGGGCGGCGCCAGCAGCGCGCCGATGCGGCTATCGAGTTTATTGCGCGCCCCACTGATCGTAAAGCCTTGTTCGTACAACAGTTCGCGGATACGACGGATCAGCAACACCTCGTGGTGCTGGTAATAGCGGCGGTTTCCACGTCGTTTGACCGGTTTAAGCTGGGTAAATTCCTGCTCCCAGTAGCGAAGTACGTGCGGTTTGACGCCGCACAACTCACTGACCTCGCCGATCGTGAAATAGCGCTTGGCCGGGATGGCCGGCAACACGATCAGGTCGGACTTGCTCGCACGATCATTCATGGGTCACTTCAGGCGGCGCGCGCCATCGGGCTGGTTTCTTCAACCATGCCTTTGAGCTTCTGGCTGGCGTGAAAGGTCACGACGCGGCGCGCCGTGATGGGAATTTCTTCGCCAGTCTTGGGATTGCGGCCAGGGCGCTGGGGCTTGTCGCGCAGCTGGAAGTTGCCGAAGCCCGACAACTTCACCGCCTCGCCACGCTCGAGCGCGTTCCTGATCTCGTCGAAGAAGGTCTCGACCATGTCCTTGGCTTCGCGCTTGTTCAGGCCGACCTGCTCGAACAGCAGTTCGGCCAGCTCGGCCTTGGTCAGGGTCGGCAGATTCTTCGCCGCGTCCTGGCGAACCCTGGCGTCCTGCATCGCGCGGTGCAGGTCGGCCGCCAGCGCCGACTGGAGTACGGCGGAATCAACGTCGTTGTTATTAATTTTACAGCCCTGCCTCGTGTCGTTACTGCTGGTGGGATCGGTTATGAACGCAGCTTCGCGTCATGTTTCTGCTCGGCCGACGCAGCCAGCGCCTTCATGACGCCTTCGACCACATCGTCCTGCAGGGTGGTTTGAGTATCTTGCAAGCTAAAGCGGAAAGCAAGGCTTTTTTCGTCAGCCTCCAATCCTTTTCCGCGATATTCATCAAACAAAACAATGGCTTGCACAATCTTTCCTGCCGGATTTACCTGCAATTCCGCAGTGAAAGCGTCCAGCAGGTCCTGCGCCGCCAGCGTGTTTTTCACGACAAAGGCCAGGTCGCGCGTGGCGCCGGGGAATTTCGAAATCTCTTCATATTTTGGCACGGATCGTTGCTGCAACGCAATGGCATCCACTTCGAAAAGGACCGGGGCCTGCGGCAAATCGTACTTTTGCAGCCAGCGCGGGTGCAATTCGCCGATGAAGCCGATTTCCTGGCCGTCCAGTTCGATCACCGCCGAGCGTCCCGGATGCAGGGCCGGGTGGCTGGTCTTGACGAAACGCAAGGTGCGCGGCGCGAACAGGGCTTCCACATCGGCCTTGACATCGAAATAATCGACCGCTACCGACTTGACCGACCATTGTTCGTCCAGCGCCGGGCCGTAGGCAATGGCGGCGACGCGCTTGGGCTGCTCGAAACCGGCGATCGACAACGGACCGTCCAGCGCTTGCGCGTTGCGGCGGAAGATGGCGCCCACTTCGAAGGCGCGCACCCTGCCCGCTTTGCGGTTCAGGTTGTAGCGCACGTTGGCGACCAAGGAACCGATCAGGGAGGAACGCATCACGTTCATCTGGCTGGCGATCGGGTTGACCAGCTTGATCTGGTCCTTGTTGTCGGCGAAGTCGGTTTCCCACGCGGAATCGACGAAACTCATGTTGACCACTTCCTGGTAACCGAGGTCGGCCAACTGGTGGCGCACCGCGAACAGCGAGCGGGTGTTTTCCGGGGCGATGATCATCTGGCTGGCGGCCACCGGCGGCAAGGCTGGAATGTTCTCGAAGCCGTACACGCGCGCCACTTCCTCGATCAGGTCTTCCTCGATTTCGATATCGAAACGGTAGGTCGGCGCGGTCACCGAAAACACGCCCGGCTCCTGCGTGAACGGCAAGCCCAGGCGGGTGAAAATGTCGGCCACCATGGCGTCCGTGATCGGCACGCCGATCACCTTTTGCGCGCGCGCGGTGCGCAGGGTGACCGCTTTCGGCAGCGGCACGTTGACGATCTGGTCGTCGATCGGGCTGACCACGGTATCCTGGGTGCCGCAGATTTCCACGATCAGGGCGCTGATGCGCTCGATGTGCTCGACGGTGGTGGCGAAATCGACGCCGCGCTCGAAGCGGTGCGCCGCATCGGTCGAAAAGTTAAAACGGCGCGCGCGCCCCTGGATCGCGTTCGGCCACCAGAACGCCGCTTCCAGGTAAATATGCGTGGTCTCGAGCGAGACCGAGGTGGAATCGCCGCCCATGATGCCGGCCAGCGATTCGATTTCCTGCTCATCGGCGATCACGCCGATCCAGTCGTCGACTTCCACGGTGTTGCCGTTCAACAGCTTGAGCGACTCGCCCTTTTTGCCCCAGCGCACGTCCAGCGAACCATGGATCTTGTCCATGTCGAACACGTGCGATGGACGGCCCAGCTCCAGCATGACGTAATTGGAAATATCGACCAGGGCCGACAGCGGACGCTGGCCGCTGCGCTCGAGGCGCTGGCGGATCCAGTCCGGCGTGGCGGCCTTGGCGTTCAGGCCGCGGATGATCCTCCCGCTAAAGCGGCCGCACAGGTCCGGCGCGCTGATCTTGACGGGCAGGATTTCGCTGCCGTTGACCGCGACCTGTCGCGTTTGCGGCAAGACCAGGGGGGTGCCGGTCAGGGCCGACACTTCACGCGCCACGCCCAGCACCGACAGGCAGTCCGCCTTGTTCGGCGTCAACTTGATGGTGAACTTGAGGTCGTTCAGCGCGAGGTAGTCGCGGATATTCTGGCCGACCGGCGCATCTTCCGGCAACTCCATCAGCCCGCTCGTTTCCTCGGACAGTTTGAGTTCCTTGGCCGAGCACATCATGCCCTGCGATTCCACGCCGCGCAGTTCGCCGACCTTGATCACGAAAGGCTTGCCGTCCGCGCCCGGCGGCAGGATTGCGCCGGCCATGGCGCAGATGGCCTTCATGCCGGCGCGCACGTTGGGCGCGCCGCACACGATAGTGAGCAAGGTGCCGGTGCCGACATTGACCTTGCACACGTTCAGGCGGTCCGCGTTCGGGTGCTTGGCCACTTCCAGCACTTCGGCCACGACCACGTTCGAGAATGGCGGCGCGACCGCGTCGACTTCTTCCACTTCCAGGCCGGACATGGTCAGCAGGTGAGCCAATTCATCCGAAGTCATCTTCGGATCGACCATGGTACGGAGCCAATTTTCGGAAAATTGCATAATCAGTACACCTTGAATTAGTTAAATTGCTTCAGGAAGCGCAGGTCGCCTTCGTAGAACAGGCGCAGGTCGTTGATCCCGTAACGCAGCATCGTCAGGCGCTCGAGGCCGGAGCCGAACGCGAAGCCGATGAATTTTTCCGGGTCGAGCCCGAAATTGCGCACCACCGTCGGGTGTACCTGGCCGGCGCCCGACACTTCCAGCCAGCGCCCTTTGAGCGGGCCGCTGCCGAAGGCGATGTCGATCTCGGCCGACGGTTCGGTGAACGGGAAGTACGAGGGACGGAAGCGTACCTGCAGGTCGTCGGTCTCGAAGAAGGCCTTGACGAAATTCAGGTACACGCCCTTGAGGTCGGCGAACGAAATGTCTTCGGCGATCCACAGGCCTTCGACCTGGTGGAACATCGGCGAGTGGGTCGCATCGCTGTCGACCCGGTAGGTGCGGCCGGGCGCGATCACCTTGATCGGCGGCGTGTGGGTGCGCGCGTAGCGCACCTGCATCGGGCTGGTGTGGGTGCGCAGCAGCAAGGGTTTACCGGTGCTGTCATTGCCTTCGATGTAGAAGGTGTCCTGCATCGAACGGGCCGGGTGGTTTTCCGGGCTGTTGAGCGCCGTGAAATTGGTCCAGTCGTTTTCGATTTCCGGGCCATCGGCCACGTCGAAACCGATCGAGCGGAAGATTTCCTCGACCCGTTCCCAGGTACGCATCACCGGGTGGATGCCGCCCTTGGCGCGGCCACGGCCCGGCAGGGTGATGTCGATCGCTTCGGCGTTCAGGCGCTCTTCGAGCTGGGCGTTGGCCAGCGCGTCGCGCCGTGCGCCAAGCGCCGCTTCGATCCGGACCTTGGCGGCGTTGATCAGCGCGCCCTGGGTCTTTTTCTGTTCCGGGTCGAGCTTGCCCAAGCCCTTCATTTGCTCGGTAATCTGGCCAGTCTTGCCAAGGTACTTGGCTTTGGCGTTTTCCAGTGCGGCAGCATCTTCGGCGGCGATAAAGTCAGCCTGTGCCGAGACGACGAGTTCTTCCAGGGAGTTCATGCGATGTTTTTTTCCTGTTGAGCGGGACTGGCGCACGCGCCACAATCAAAAACGGGGCACAGGTTTGAACCTCTGCCCCGCTCTTTGCGCGCCACCCGGGGGCGGCGCTTGCATCGATCATTGCTTACGCAGCGATCTTGGCTTTCACTGCTGCGACAATCGCGGCGAAGGCCGGCTTGTCCATCACAGCCATATCGGCCAGGACTTTACGGTCCAGTTCGATAGATGCTTTTTTCAGGCCGTTCATGAATACGCTGTACGTTACGCCATGCTCACGGGAAGCGGCGTTGATACGGGCGATCCACAGGCGGCGGAATACGCGTTTCTTGTTGCGGCGATCGCGGTAAGCGTATTGGCCAGCGCGCATGACTGCTTGCTTGGCAACACGGTATACTCGGCTGCGGCGACCACGGTAGCCTTTAGCTTGTACAAGAATTTTCTTATGACGGGCACGAGCTGTAACCCCACGTTTTACTCTAGGCATAGTAACTCCTTAATGTGAGTGGTGAGATTAAGCCGACGGCATCATACGCATGACGGACTTGACATCCGCTGCATCGACGTTCGTGATTCCGCGCAGTTGGCGCTTGCTCTTGGTGGTTTTCTTGGTCAGGATGTGACGTTTGAAAGCGTGACCCGATTTAACGGTTCCACCTGGACGCACGCGAAAACGCTTCTTCGCGGAGCTTTTGGTCTTCATTTTAGGCATAGCAGTTCTGTCCTTGTCGGACAGCTCCATTATAGGATTGCAGGTGGCAACGCTGTGCTGCACTTAGATGCCTGCTTTCACATTGTCTTCCGCCAGTGAAGGAGGAAGCCGGAGATCATAACACAGAAGTTGGGTGCGAATGCAAGCTTATTGGGGGAAAGTTGCCTTGGACACACCCGCAGCCAAGCGCATTTCCTCAGTTGCCGGCGTAAAAACCGTCGTCCCCGCGCAGGCGGGGACCCAAGTTTGCTCCGTAGCCTGGCCCCTGAGCGACGATCTTGGATCCCCGCCTGCACGGGGATGACGGCGCCGGGGATAGCCGATGGCAAGCCCACAAAACAAAGCGCCCCTGGCACTTGCGTGGCGGGGCGCTTCTTTGCACAAGCTGCCTGGGCAGCCCGTTCTTTGCTTACTTCTTCTTCTTCGGCGAGAGGATCATGATCATCTGACGACCTTCCATCTTCGGGAACTGCTCGACCTGGCCATACGGCTCAAGATCGGCCTTCAAACGTTCCAGCATGCGGAAGCCGATGTCCTGGTGAGCCATCTCACGACCGCGGAAACGCAGCGTGATCTTGGTTTTGTCACCCTCATCGAGGAACTTCATCAGGTTTTTCAGCTTGATATTGTAATCGCCATCATCGGTACCCGGACGGAATTTGACTTCCTTCACGAGGATGATCTTTTGCTTCAATTTGGCTTCGTGCGCCTTCTTCTGCTCCGAATATTTGAACTTGCCGTAGTCCATCAGACGGCATACCGGTGGTTGCGCGGTCGGCGCAATTTCCACCAGATCTACGTTCGCTTCTTCGGCCAGACGAAAAGCCTCAGCCAGGCTCACAATGCCAAGCGGCTCGTTTTCCACCCCGGATAAACGCATTTCGGGGGCGGTGATTTCGCCATTGATGCGATGCGACTTGTCAGTAGCTATGTTGTTTCCTTTTAAAATCTGATGAATTAGCCGCGTCGAGATTTAACTCGTCAAGCTTTGGAATCGACCTCGTGTTTGAGGCGCTCCACCAGGGCATCGAGGGACATGACTCCCAAGTCGACATTGCCACGAGCTCGCACGGCCACAGTGTTGGCATCCCGTTCTTTGTCACCGATCACGAGGATGTACGGTACTTTTTGGACGGAATGTTCACGTATTTTAAACGTAATTTTCTCGTTGCGCAAATCAGCGTGAACGCGGTACCCGAGTTTGCGCAACTTCGTTGCGACTTCCTGGGTGTAGTCGGCTTGCGCATCGGAAATATTGAGCACCGACACTTGCACTGGCGACAACCAGAGCGGCATCGCGCCGGCATAGTTTTCGATCAGGATGCCGATGAAGCGCTCGAGCGAACCGACGATCGCGCGGTGCAGCATGACCGGCACCTTCTTGGTGTTGTCCGGGGCGGTGTACTCGGCGCCCAGGCGGCCCGGCATCGACGGGTCGATCTGCACCGTGCCGACCTGCCATGCGCGGCCCAGGCTGTCTTTGAGGTGGTATTCGATCTTGGGGCCGTAGAACGCGCCCTCGCCCGGCAGCTCGGTCCATTCCACCTTGCAGGCACGCAGCGCGCTGCGCAGCGCTTCCTCGGCGATGTCCCAGCTTTCCTCGCTGCCGATACGGCTGTCCGGGCGCAGGGCCAGCTTGACGTCGATATTCTCGAAGCCGAAGGCGGTGTAGACTTCCATCGCCTGCGCGTGGAAGGCGGCGACTTCGCCCGGAATCTGCTCGTCGGTACAGAAAATGTGGCCGTCATCCTGGGTAAAGCCGCGCACCCGCATCATGCCGTGCAGCGCGCCGGACGGCTCGTTGCGGTGGCACTGGCCGAATTCGCCGTAGCGCAGCGGCAGGTCGCGGTAGCTCTTCATGCCGGAATTGAAAATCTGGATGTGGCCAGGGCAATTCATCGGTTTCAGGGCGTACGAGCGGTTTTCCGACTCGGTGACGAACATGTTTTCGCGATAATTGTCCCAGTGACCCGTCTTTTCCCACAGGCCGCGATCGAGGATCTGCGGCGCCTTCACTTCCTGGTAGCCATTGACCTGATACACATTGCGCATGTATTGCTCAACCTGTTGCCAGATGGTCCAGCCCTTCGGATGCCAGAAGATCAAGCCCGGCGCTTCATCCTGGAAGTGGAAGAAGTCGAGCGCCTTGCCCAGCTTGCGGTGGTCGCGCTTTTCCGCTTCTTCCAGGTTGTGCAGGTACAGTTCCTGGTCTTCCTTCTTGAGCCAGGCGGTGCCGTAGATACGCTGCAGCATTTCATTCTTGGAGTCGCCGCGCCAGTAGGCGCCCGCCACCTTCATCAGCTTGAATACTTTCAGCTTGCCCGTGTTGGGCACGTGCGGGCCGCGGCACAGGTCGGTAAAACCGCCTTCGGCGTACAGCGACACGTCTTCACCGGCGGGAATCGAGGCAATGATTTCGGCCTTGTAGGCTTCGCCGATGGACTTGAAGTAAGCCACCGCCTCGTCGCGCGGCAACACGGTGCGCGTGACTTTTTCATCTTTCTTGACCAGTTCGGCCATCTTCTTTTCGATCGCGATCAGGTCTTCCGGCGTGAACGGGCGCTTGTAGGCGAAATCGTAGAAGAAACCATTCTCGATCACCGGGCCGATGGTGACCTGGGCTTCCGGATACAGTTCCTTGACCGCGTAGGCCAGCAAGTGGGCGGTGGAGTGACGGATCACGTCCAGGCCTTCGGGATCTTTATCGGTGATGATGGCCAGATCGGCGTTTTGCCCGATCAGGAAGGAGGTGTCGACGACCTTGCCGTCGACTTTGCCGGCCAGCGCCGCTTTGGCCAGGCCTGTACCGATGCTCGCTGCAACCTGGGCTACGGTGACTGGGCCATCAAACTGGCGCTCTGAACCATCGGGAAGGCGGACTGAAACCATGCTGTTCTCCTGAACGAAACTGATAGGGAATGACAAATAAAGTACAAACAAAGGGGTGCGCAAAAATGCGGACGAAAAAAAACGCGGACTAGCCGCGTTTTTCATTTTGAACAAGCAAAAGGAAGCACCTCGACTAGCGTCGCTGGAACAACTCCGTCGTAGTTCGCGGTGTCATAACCATGGTGCCTTTCTCTCTCTTACTCAGTACTGCATGTTCTGGTGGGCGGTGAGGAATTCGAATCCCCGACCCCTTGGATGTCGACCAAGTATTCTAACCAGCTGAACTAACCGCCCGAAGACCAGCATTATAGAGAGCCATTCCCCGAATGACAAGCGCTTTTTCAACACGATGTTCAAGCGCCTTGAAGTACCCCGCCTGACGGCAGGGAAATGCGCTGGCGTTTTCTATTACACTCCTGTCATGCACGCCAAACCCACCCCCTCCTCCGCCCATCTGCACGCCCACCACAAGGGCGACGCCAAACATACCCACGTCAGCGTCGGCCGCAGCGAGGGCGCGCTCGCCTTCGCCCTCTGCCTGACCCTGGCGTTCGCCGTGATCGAAGTGCTGACCGGCTTCCTCTCCAATTCGCTGGCCCTGATCTCCGACGCCGGCCACATGGTCACCGACGGCGCCGCGCTCGGCCTGGCCCTGCTGGCGCAACTGATCGCCAAGCGTCCTCCCTCGGCGCGCCACTCGTTCGGCTTCGGCCGCGCCGAAGCGCTGGCCGCCTTCGTCAACGCGCTCGCCATGCTGGCCGTGGTCGGCTGGATCGTGTTCGAAGCGCTGCACCGCTTCCGCAGCCCGCAGCAGGTCGAGGGCGGCGCCGTGTTCGTGGTCGCCGTGATCGGCCTGGCCGTCAACCTGCTGGTGGCATGGCTGCTCGCGCGCGACCAGGACAGCATCAACACCCGCGCCGCGCTGGTGCATGTGATGGGCGACATTCTCGGCTCGATCGCGGCGATTGCCGCCGGCGCCGTGATTTACTTCACCGGCTGGATGCCGATCGACCCGCTGCTGTCGCTGTTTGTATCGGTGTTGATATTACAGTCGACCATCGGCGTGCTGCGCGACTCCTACCATGCGCTGATGGAAGGCGTGCCGCACCAGATCGACTACCTGCAAGTGGGCGCCGACCTGGCCGCCGTGCCGGGCGTGCTGTCGGTGCATGACCTGCACGTGTGGGACATGTCGCCCGGCCAGCCAGCCCTGATCGGCCACCTGCGCATCGGCAACCTGCGCGACTGGCCGGAAGTGCTGGCCACGGTCAAGGAGATGCTGCTCGCCAAACACGGCATCGACCATGTGACCCTGCAGCCGGAATCGCACGACTAAGCAAGCGTGCAGAAATTATCGTGGTTGATAGCGAACAGAAGCGGATGCCTTGCAAGGCGCACGCCGCGCCGCAGTGCGAGTACTGCGGCGGTGAGCAACGCAGCAAGGCGCCGCTTATGGAAGCTGGAAATGACAAGAATTATGCGCACTTACTTAGCTGTCCGGCAAACTCCGGTGCGGTGGGTGGAGAGCGACACTTTGTACGTCACCCGCGCCTCTCGCGAGGCACCGCGACTAGCAAGGCGCCCTCCAATCCCAGCCAATATCAACGGCGCGGCCACGCCCACGTCAAGCCACGAACCGCTCTGGCCGGCTAGTAGGCCGGACTAGATGTCCCCGCGTTGTTCACTGCCGCTCATTGAGCGAATCGAGCAGGTCGACGTTGTTCCAGCAGGCATATTCTGCTGCGACGCGCGCCTTCGTAAAGCGAAGCTTTTAAAGTCGCAGCACAATTCCTACTTCGATAGCTTTCAGATGCGCAGGAACCGGTCGCCAGCATCGACTCATCAGATATTCAACAACCGAAGCTGCGCGCTGGTGCAATGAATACATCGAACGACATATTGCTTCTCGTAACACTCTTGGCCTGGCGCTTAGCCGGCATTACTGTTTTTAGCAACTCAGTCCACAAATGCAGTTTATAGCAGACCCCTGGTTGCATAACGAAATTGAACGTGCCGAGCCGTGCTCGCCCCTTAATTTCGCCATGAGAATTTATTAGAGAAAATTATGTCTAAAATTAAGGCTAGCTCAAGTTCAAGAGCACAAAAAACTCTAACTTTTGACGTTGTTTGTCCTCAGTTCTATTGGACATGCATACACCTGAATCCGTGCTCCGAAATTGACAGACACATTCCCATCCGCAAAGCGACTATTTTTTGCGGATTTTCTGCTGTGCTCGGGCCGTTGTCCAGCGCTGTTGCGCTCCAGGCTGCGCTTATCCGTCACGCTTGAAGTTAAATGGCAAGATTTCCGGCCAGTTTGGCTGCGTCAGCCCATGCGTTCTCCCTCCGGTGCGCCGGAATCATGAAGTTGCCCAGTCAATCGTATCGTTTTTCGCCGCTGGCCGATCATGCCGCGCCCAGACGTGAGAGTCGCGTTTGCAGGGCGCAGAAGATGTCGGCATGC
>NZ_WHJF01000199.1:0-4647 GCF_011682185.1 Massilia genomosp. 1 | reverse complement strand
ACGGTACACCTCAATCCCGAAAAAAGTGTCACGGAAGCCGTCACCAAAAAGGAGAAAAATCAAGCACTCAAAAAAGCAGCGTAAAAATCGTATTTAGGCGACAACTAGCTTGCAAATTTCCGGACCGTCATCGCCGATATTGGCTACCTTGTACAGCGCGCCCGCGCCATCCTCGTCAAAACGGCCCGCGAGGTAGTCCCGGAAGAAGCGCCCGGACGAGTTTCCATCGAGGATAGACCCGGACGCCCATATTTCCTTTAACCCATCGACGTGGCCTGCCACCTTGTTGATTTCGTACTCTCCCGGCCGGAACACTTGCACCGCCTTGCCTCCGAGGGTGGTGGCGCGGCCGCGCGCCAACTCGACAATCTCGAAGTTGAACTTGTCGAAGCCCTGGGTCTGGATCGATGGCTTGCAGGGTTTCGCTGCGCAGGAGCGGCGGTATACCAAGGCCTGCTCAATCTGCTTGTGATACGCCATGTCGGACTTCAAGGTCTTGGACGTGTATCGCACCTGGACATACATCGACGTTTGGTAGTGTACACGGCCGAATATTTCATCCATCAGCACTTTGGCGTAATGGCTTTCAGCATCGTCGATGTGAAGAACGATGAAGCCGTCCTCGCTTAACAGCTCGCGCAGCAGGATCAGGCGCGGATACATCATCGACAGCCATTGGCTGTGCTCCAGCTTGTCGTCGTAATGCTCGAATGCGCTTTGGGTGTTGTAGGGAGGATCGATGAAAATGCATTTGACCCGCCCCGCGTACAAGGGCATCAGGGCTTTGAGCGCCAGCAAGTTGTCACCCTCAATGAGCAGATTGCCGGCACAGGCGCCCGTGATATCGCCGTGGACCGACTCCTGCTTGAGCAAGTGGCAGGGCGCCTCGTGGGTGGCCGCCATCGCTTGATTCTTGTTTGCCCAGTCTAAAAACGGCATCGTTTGCTCTTTCTTTCCTTTTCGGGGCAACAGGCGGATGGGCTGCGCAATCTGCCCGCCAGGCACGCTGGCGTGGCAAGGGTAACGGATACGCGCTGAGCGGACAAGCGCGCGCCAGCCCGGAACAGGGCGAGGCGATCAGGAAGAACGATGCGGGAATAGGGCTTCCATGATGTGGGCCGGCATCAACGGGACCGGGCAGACCGCCATGTCGTGGTATGTTTTGCTTGTGAGGCACACAATTGCAGGCCCTGCCGCCATGCGTACACGCTGCATGGGGCCTCCGCTTCTTTGCAACTTCTAACATTCGGTGGTTCTGCGTGGGTCATTTTCTTTCCGTTGTGTTCCAGGCCGTCCGACGTAATCTGTTCGTATTCACGTTCATTGTCCTCGTTCTCGTTTCCGCAAAATGGATTCGCGGCGAGTGGATGCACGTTCAGAGCATTGTGAAGGAGGTTCCGGCGCTGCGCGCAGTGCAACAGGATGTGAACGACCATCAGGCGACAGTCGCCCAGCGCATGGCGCAGCAGGTGGAGCAATTGTCCGGGGCGACTGTGCAGCAGCTTGATGCGCAAATCCGCGGCATCGACAAGGACATCAGCCTTCAGCAGCGCGAGCTGGATAAGGTATCGCTGGCGTCCGGCGCATTCACCGGCGCGGACCGGATAGTAGAACATGTAAGGCAGCAAGCCATGCGTGGAGCCGAGATCGAACTGCGGCGCCAGGCGAAGGCGCATCTGGTCGCCTTGCGTGCGCACCTTGTTGTATTGGGCAACCGGCAGGCTGCGCTGCACACACTTGAGCAACTTCGGCTCGCACACGTGAAAATGTACGCGGCCTACCAAAGCAGGCAACAGGAACTGGACCAGAGCCAGGCAGCGGGAGGTCTGCTTGTCCACCTTCCCTTTACTGAGCCATACGAGCGCGTGCGGCAATTGGAGAGGGCAGTCAACGACCTGCGCGCCGCGAACAGGAAAGCGTACAAAGATTTCTTGGCGCAGCAGGCGCTGCTTGAGCGGATGTCGCTCCCCACCCCGATCGCCGCCTTCCGGGTTGATGAACAACGCCTCGTCATGATTGGTACACCGCTGCGGGAGCGGCTGCGCCAGGCGGAGGGTCTGGCGGCGCAAAACCACGTCTGGCAAGCGTACCAGGCCGTGCGTCCGGTACTGCCAGCGGCGGCCGGTGTGCTGATCGGATGGTGGCTGGTGCCGGCCGCGATCCGCATCTTCTTCTATTTTGTGCTGGCGCCGCTGGCCGCGCGCAGGCCTGCGATTGTGATCGGCAAGACACAGGGAAACCCGCCCGCTTCACCTTCTGCCAATGCGCGGCGAGCGCGTCACAGCTCTGTCATTTCGGCGGTATCCCAGAACGTGATCCTGGCTGCCGGCGATGACATGCTCATCCGTCCAGATTATTGCCAGAGTCAGCCCGCAGGCGTCACCGTCACGACGACGTTGCTGTTTAGCTGGCGCCACTGGCTTACCAGCATCGCCGCGCATTTATGGATGTTGAAACGGCTGCGTACCGCGCATGCTGCCGATGTGGTGGTGTCGTCCACCGTCGACGCGCTCGATGAAGTCGCCCTTCTCGAGATTGCTGCCGGAGAGGCGATTGTGCTTCAGCCACGCGGGCTGGCCGGCATCGTTTGCAAGGGTGGGCGGCGCCCCACCATTCGCAGCCACTGGCGCCTGGGCACCTTGCATGCATGGCTGACGCTGCAGTTGCGTTACCTCGCTTTTGAAGGACCGGTCACGCTCATCGTCAAGGGCTGCCGTGGCGTGCGGCTGGAAAGCGCCGTGAGCGGCCGGATCATCAGCCAGGATGCGACTTTGGGTTTTAGCGTCAATGCCATGTACGCCACCGTCCGCGCCGATCCGTTTATTCCGTATCTGAGAGGCAGGCAGGCGCTGTTCCACGATCAATTCAGTGGGCAGGATGCCTATTTCCTGTACGAGGAAGTGCCGCGCAATGCGCGCCCGGGCGGGCAACAGCAGAATCCCCTGGAAGTCGTGCTCGATGTGGGCCTGAAGGCTTTCGGGATCTAGATTCTGTTTGCGATGAGGAAGTAACTGGCTGAAGTCTTGCGCATGGTCTTCACCACGAGCCCATGCCGCTGCTGGTGTGAAGCCTCTATTGGCTGCAATCAATATTTTTGATCAGGAGGAAGTCATGGCTACGTCCGCTCGCACGCGGCGCTGCCAACTCAATCATGAGCAACACGCATTTGACGTAAAATGGCCGTCGCGTCTTCATGCCGGGCCTGGTGCCCCGTCGGTGCGAAGAGAGCGTCCCTTTCCTGGATGGCCAATGAGAATGATGCGCAGATATGCCTTGGCTGCTTTGCTGGTGGCGCTGGCTGCGCCCGCCAGCATGGCTGGAACGAATGCCGGTTCGGCTGTGCCCGGACGGTGGACGGTGACCGGAACGGCTGGCGCGCAGGAAACCACGTCGCTATCAAGCGACGATGTCGACAAGCTGGTCGGTACCGATTTCGTCGTCACAGCTGAGTCCATGCAGTTCGCTGGCGAAAAATGTGACAAGCCAACATTCAAGCAATCTCGCCACAACACAACTAACTTTTTTTGGCGCGAGTTCAAGTTTGATCCGCGCAGCATGCGATTGCCCGATCCTGTCACTGAAATTGCGATAGATTGCCTTCCGCCTTCTTCAATCACCTTCGTCTATGTCAGGGATAAGCGCCACATCGTCTTCCTCTGGCGCGGATTTTTTCTCGATGCAAAACGGGACAACGGCAAACAGGACAAGCCGCGTGCGACACCATCGCGTCCCTGACGGCATCGGGATGCAAAAGAGTCGACGAACGACGGCCGGATGTGTTCAATGTACAGCTGATGTATGAGCAGAGGTAGCGGACGAAAATGCTGGCTTTGGCGTTGCGCTTGCTGAATATTGCATAGAAAGCATTTTTGCCATCATGGTTGATTCCTGTACGCCATTATGGGGAGTTCGACAGCCGGGGACCTCGAAAAACCTACTGCGCGACGCAATTTCCGAGGCCCCCAGCAGTCGCATATTCGCACTATTTGTATCGCATTAGCTGCTATTGTTCCTCGTCCTCAGCCAATGCTGGGTCTTCATGCCTGCGAATAAGGCACGTATGCGCACCAATTCGAAGTTCGATATTTCCTTGGCCAACGAGCTGCGCGCCGAAGGGAAGAAGTTGTCCATCAAAGGTTGAAATTTGCTTGATCGGTGCGGCAACATAATTTTCGATGAATACAGCCATCGTCGGACCTGCCTCACGTTCCAAGTGGTTCCAGGCATCAAGTCCAACATATGCTTCGCCACCAGATTGGCGGAAATGTTCGGCAAGTTCGGTTAACCTGGGATTTGGCGTGGGGTCAAGGACAAGCAGAATTGGAACTGCGTCTGAATTTTGACAGTCCCTAGCAAAGGCGAGCTCTTCACCAAATCGGCCTTGGCCGCTCGCCGCGATCGTTACGCGAAGCTTGAATTCATAAGCCTCTCGACGCGTCCCGTTGCCGTTTGTGACAACCCTCCAACAATCGACTTGCCTTCCCTTGCTGGCGTCATCAGTGCGTTTAATCGGTGAATTCTTAGCCTGAATGTTGCACAAACCACCGCCGCAGCGCCGCTTTTCCGATGCAGGACCTTTTCAACTTGAATCGGAATGTCGCGGGCGATAGCGTCCCTACCCAATTGAACGGGACAGTCAATGAAGCG
>NZ_WHJF01000198.1:0-4723 GCF_011682185.1 Massilia genomosp. 1 | reverse complement strand
CCGTCAGAAAAACCATCGATATCGTCTTGGATGCGTCCTGCTGCTGGTGTCATATTCGATTCCATGTGGGTACCAACTTCCTTAATTAGAGTTATGAAGTTGTCTCACAACAGTTTGACACAGGGGGCTAGCTGACCAGCGTTAGCGTTTCGGTCAAAGTCCAGGTTGGTTTGCTGGCACCGCAAAGCAAGCAGCCGAATTCTGTTACATTATGAGCGAGGCGCGCCGTTTACGTGTCTTACATTAAATAACGGGTTAAGTGACATTTTTTGATGATTGGCAAGTGGCAGCAAAGACTGTCACACAATCGACCGTATAAGTGACAATAAGATCATGCTAATTGGGTACATGCGGGTATCGAAGACCGACGGGTCGCAAACGACACACCTGCAGCGAGATGCGCTGGAGGGAGCCGGTGTTGATCCGAAGCATCTATATGAAGATCAGGCATCTGGCAAACGGGAAGATCGGCCTGGTTTGGCAGCTTGTCTCAAGGCGCTCCGGGAAGGCGATACGCTCGCGGTATGGAAATTAGACAGGCTGGGCCGGGATTTGCGGCATTTGATCAATACGGTGCATGATCTGACCGCGCGCGGTGTGGGGCTGAAGGTGCTGACCGGGCACGGCGCTGCGATCGATACGACTAGTGCGGCGGGCAAACTGGTCTTTGGCATTTTTGCCGCGCTGGCCGAGTTTGAGCGCGAACTCATTTCTGAGCGCACAGTCGCCGGACTAGCGTCCGCGCGAGCGAGAGGCCGTAGCGGTGGGCGGCCGTTCAAGATGACACCTGCCAAGCTGCGCCTGGCGATGGCGGCAATGGGAAAGCCGGAAACGAGTGTTGGCGCGCTTTGTGAAGAACTTGGCGTTACGCGGCAGACTTTGTACCGCCACGTGTCACCAAAGGGAGAACTACGCCCGGACGGTGAAAAGTTGATCAAGGCGTGATTTTCGACTGCAGCGTGACCGATCTGCTCAGGCAGCAGCCGCCAACAGCAGTCAGGCAATATGGCACCAGCGTTGCACCGCTTCGGCTGTGTCAAATGGACTTGTATTAAAGCAAATCCGTGCCCGTGGGGCATATTCATGGACAACGTTGAGCACCTTCTCGAACAGAAGAAAGTTTTTGTCAATAGCGCGCATGCCTGCACCGATCACGACGCAGTCATAGCTGTTTTGTTCCAGCGTGGTGCGAATCACTGCCTCTGCCGTTTCGCCAAAGTCAGTGAGGCACAATTTTGCGTCGTAACCCAAGGCGTTCAGTGCGGCGATGTCCTTGTCCAGTCCGCCTTGCACCTTCTCGGCCGTCATGCCGGGGAAGGCTGCGTAGGCCGGATCGGCGAAGTCGATAAGTTGTGGCTGCAGGCCGATGGATAAAACAGATTTTTTGGCGGTCATGATGTTTTCCGGGGTGGTGGTAGAAAGTTTTCGAACGTGTGACGCCGTTGCTGGATGGCTACGCATTGGCTTGCAAGTATTTTTTCAAATCAAAGGCGGATCGGGTTTAAGCGCAGACGCGAAGAATCATCTTCCCACGGGTCTTTCCACTTTCGCCCAGGCGATGTGCTTGTGCCGCATCGGCCAGCGCAAACTCTTGACCGACCAGCACCCGCAACTTTCCGCTGTCCACCAACGCCGCCAATTGAGTCAGCACCTCGCCACGCGGAGACGAAAAGACAAACGCGCCTCGTGCATCAGCGGCAGCGGCCCGTTCTTGCGAGGGCGGTTGGGTCGTTGCTACCAGCAAGCCGCCGGCGCGCAACGTAGCCCAGGATGCCTCTTGCGTGGCGCCCCCAAGCGTATCGAGTACCACATCCATGTTGCGGGCGATTTGCTCGAATTTCTGCGTGCGATAGTCAATCACCTCGTCCGCACCAAGGCTCTGCACCAACGCCACATCGGCGGTCCCCACCGTGGAGGTGACGTGCGCTCCTTGCGCTTTGGCCAGTTGCACTGCAACGCTGCCCAGCGCACCGGCGCCACCGTGGATCAACACACGCATACCGCGCGCCAGCTGAGCCGTTTCGATCAAAGCTGTCCAAGCCGCTAGGCCCGGTATGGGCAGAGCCGCCGCCGTAGTGAACGACACAGTACGAGGCTTAAGCGCAACTTGCGCGGCATCGACCGCCACGTAGTCGGCATAGGTGCCACCACGGGCGAATTCCGCATAGAAAAACACTTCGTCACCGGGAGAAAAAGCCGTAACCGCGCCACCGACTGCAGTTACGACGCCGGCCGCATCTGAACCCGAGGTAAAAGGGAGTAATTTTGGGATCATGTGTGCCACGTTCCCACTTCGAATTTTCCAGTCAATTGGATTGATGCCGGCCGCGATCACGCGCACCAGTACATCGTTGGGGCCGCAGGAGGGGACGGGCACTTCTTCCAGTTGCATTTGACTGGCATCGCCGTAGGCGTGGATTCGTATAGCTTTCATTTTTTACTCTTTCTAATGGGTTGTCGGGGTGTTGAACAGTTGAACCCGTTGACGGAATGAAATGAATCTTAATCTTCTTCGAAATTGGATGCAATCGAAGCTATTGGATAATATTTATCCATATATGGAATAATGAATACATGGAAAATCTCTCCGCTCTACACGATATGGCCTTGTTCGTTGAGGTGGCGCGCACCGGCAGTTTTAGCCGCGCCAGCATCAAGCTGGGCGTGCCCGGCGCAACGCTGTCGCGGCGTATTGCCGCGATGGAGCGCCATTTCGGTGTGCGCCTGCTGGACCGCAGCACACGCTACGTCGCGCTCAGTGACGCCGGGCGTCGCTACTTCGAGCGCTGCGCCCACTTGGTGGACGAGGCACGATTGGCGCAAGAGGCTCTGTTCGAGACAGTCAATCGCCCGGTTGGTCATGTGCGCGTGTCGATGCCGGTGGACCTAGGTCTGACGCATATCGGCCCCTTGCTGCCTGACTTTGCCCGCCAGTATCCCGGCATCAGTCTGGATCTGGACTTGTCACCCCGCTTCAGCGATCTGGTCACCGAGCATGTGGACCTTGCCATCCGCTTGGGAGAGGTTGTAGGCGATCTACTAGTGGTGCGGCGCCTTGGGGCAATCGAGCAGTTCCTGTTCGCGGCCCCTGGCTACTTGGCGCTGCACGGCCGTCCCCAACAACCCGCCGATCTGGTGGAGCATGCCTGCATCACCGCTGGCAGCGCGCAGCAAGCCAGCAATTGGCTCCTGCAGCGCGATGGGCACGCCATGGAGGTTCAGGTACGCGGCCACTTCGGCATCAATAACCCCGGATTGATCAGGCTGCTAGTGGAGCGAGGCTTGGGAATCGCAGCCCTGTCACACAAATTGGCACGCGAAGCCGTCGACGCCGAGCGCTTGGTCCGCGTGCTGCCTGATTGGGCGTTCAAACCTATGGCAGTGCACGCCGTAATGGTCAGTCGCATGCAGTCGGCGAGCGTGCGCGCCTTGGTGGATTTTTTAGCCGCCCGCCTTTCACTGGAATGAATGAGGGCGCAACTGCTAGCCCGCAGCAAGCTGCAAGCTGCGACACAATAGCCGTTGCGTGGACCACCAAGCTACCAAATGTCATCTGGTGGTAGCTTCGCTCCCACCAAGCCAACAATTGGCAGGATTTCGCTTTGGCCGGAAAAATCCGGGGTTCCGGCTTAGACCCCCTTCTACTAGAACGACTTGCACTCCCGTGGAACACTTCACCCTGTTGCGCGGCCCTGTTTGCATTTCGGGGCTGGCTAACCGATGCAATGTCAAGCGTCGCAGCATGTTAACCCGTGTGTGCTACTATGTCATTACGATGTAACACATAGGAGTAGGGTCATGAGCGAAGCAACCTTTACCTTCCGAGTCGATGAAAGCCTGAAAGACCAATTTACGACAGCCGCCAAGGGCCGCGATCGTACTGGCGCCCAGTTGCTGCGCGACTTCATGCGTGACTTCGTTCGGCAGCAGGAGGAAGCGGCAGAACAAGACGCTTGGTTCCGCCGCCAGGTGCAGATCGGCCTCAACTCGGCGAATGCTGGTAACTTGGTCCCGGCGGCTGAGGTGGAAGCCAAGTTCGCAGCCAAGCGCGCCGCCACACGTCGCCGGCTGGAAGCCGCTGAATAATGAAGTTGTTTTGGACACCAGTCGCGATTCAAGACCGCGACGACATCTATGAATACATCGAGGCCGGCAACCCGGCCGCCGCGCTCGCCCTTGATGAGCTGTTTGCAGAAAAGGCGGGGCGCTTGGTCGATCATCCTGGGCTGGGCAAGCCTGGCCGCGTTGCCGGCACTCGTGAACTGGTAGCGCACCAGAATTACATCCTCGTCTACGACACTGCTTGCGACTTGGTGCGCGTGCTGCGTCTGCTGCACGCCGCGCGCCAGTGGCCACCTTCCCGGCTTGACTTACAAGACCGTTGAATTGACTTAAAGTTAACTCTTGAACCGGCCGCGGTGAGGTTACACATAAAGGCAATCGCAACTTTTCTATAACCTGATTTTGTGTAACTTTTTAGGCGCCTTTACAGATCCTAGCCCTATCTGGACGGTGGCGTGCCGCGTAAACATGAATCGGCCACCTTGCCCCTTGGCGGGCATGCCTCCGGCGAGGCGCCAAATGCATCATGCCTGGCCAAGGCAATCTACCGGACTTAAGCGATTGACAGCTTAACATGGCTTTTGTGTCATGTATTTGTGGGGCTTAGGCTGCTTGTTTCTGGGCTTTGATTGGCCGGGTCGGTGAAGGAACGTCTTGCGAA
>NZ_WHJF01000197.1:0-4788 GCF_011682185.1 Massilia genomosp. 1 | reverse complement strand
TCATGGTGTGGGCGTTTTGATTAAGCGTTAGAACTAAATCATGCCAGAAATGGGCGCCCACTCCCACCTTTTCGCTTGCGCTGCCAAGCAATTTTCATCCGTTCCGCTAGTTTTGCAAGAGGCTCAAAGGAAACGATTCGTATGGCAAGGGCTACGCATGATCCAGGAAGTGCGCGAATCTAGCGTGAGTAGTTATGTTTACAGTCCGGAAGCAGAATATACGCCATTGGCTCGTCTTGACGTTTCAATTATCGCAGCTGATGTCATCGAAAACGCCAAGAATTCAACGCGTGTTTATCATTTCCACACGGATCTTGTTGGCGCGCCGCTCGAAGTAACCGATGAAGCTGGGGAACTCGCCTGGGCAGGAAAATACCGCGCCTGGGGTAAGGTCGAAGGAGGCGAGGACCAAGCACTGCTGGCTCGCATCGAGCAGCCCTTGCGCCTCCCCGGTCAATACGAAGATGAAAGTACCGGTTTACATTACAATACTTTTAGATTTTATGATCCGGATATCGGTCGATTTATCAGTCAGGATCCAATTGGTCTCGACGGTGGGGCGAATCTATATGCATATACGCCGAACCCAACAGGCTGGATGGATCCGTGGGGGTGGTGCGCCACGGCATTGGGAAAAAATATGGAGGCTGCAGGCATCCACAGGCCTGCCAACACAACACCACATCATATCGGCGGAGATACGTCGATTAGATCACTTCCTGCACGCAATATTCTTAAAGCTCATGGAATTCATCATGATGATGCGTTAAATGGAGTGTTCTTGCCAAATCGATTCAATACTGATCTTTCGATTCCAGGGATTCTTCATAACGGACGACATCCGGACAAATACATCGATGCGGTCAACGATAGATTGAGAACGGCTAACGCTAGAGGAGGAAAACAAGCCGTTGAGATGGAACTGGGCCAACTTCGCCAGGAGCTGCTAAATGCTGTGAGAACTGCAAAATGGAGTACCGTAATATGAATTCAACAGGCATTTTTAAACTGCTTGGAGACTCGGACAAGTATCCTGGTTTTCTTCAAACTTACCTCACCAGTACCGAACAATGGAAGGAGGATATTGCATCGCGCTGTGCGGAACTTGGTGCCAAACCCTTTGGGCCGGACTACACTCAAATTCCTCTTGAGTTTGCAAATAGAAGGAAGAAGAAAAAAGCTGTCGGCGATTTTTCGTTTCGATTGGCGCCGTTCCTTGTCCTTAGCGAAACGGCAAGAAACGCCCTTAATGAATTTTTATTCCCTGTGGGAGAATTTCTTGAAGTGGACGCTCCAGTCGAAGGTTTTATAGGTTATCGAGTATTGTTACACATATATGACTGCGTAAACCTCGAGAAGTCTGATTACTCGCGGTATGATAACGGTAATATACTTGTACGCAAGCCAGTACTGTATGAGGAAAAAGTTGCAAATACACATATTTTTTCCATACCAGAGTCGCCAACAAGCGTTTTTGTCTCGCAGAAATTCAAAGATGCAGTCGAAAGCGCAAAGTTAACGGGATTTGACTTCACTACAGAGGTCCCATTGACCGGTATTGTGAACTCGCCATAGTAGGGGAGAGCACAGAAAACGGAAAAAATAACGTGACTATTCAGCCTCTGGGAGGGGTGTAAAAACCTATTTAAAATCAATGGGTTGCGGCCATCTGAAAACAGCTGAAAAACGCGAAAACCCGGCTTTTTTCATAAAAACTGAGTAAATCGCGCCTTTTTCAAGCGTGAAAATCACGTAACTCATTGATTTGTAAGGGCTGAATAGTTACAAAATAACACGCTAAGCGGATGCCGGTGGCCATTGCTGCGCCGTGTGCTTGACGCGCAGGATTTCAATTTTCTTGGTCAGCACCCGGTAGACCACGACATAGCTTTCGTGCGCCACCAGCTCGTGGGTGCCGCGCTTGCGCCCGATGTGGCCGAGGTTTGGATAAGCAGCGAGCGGCGTCACCTTTCCCTCGATGAGGTCAATCATTTTCCCGGCACTGGCCGGGCTGTCTTTCGCGATGTGCTGGCCGATCCTGATCAGATCGTTGATGGCTTGTTTTTTCCAGTGGATGACGTGCACGCGCTTCCCTTATGCCAGCTTGATCGCGGCGCGAACCTCGCGCATCGCCTCGTCATGCTGGATGGTCGGGCTGGTGTCGTCGATGGCCTCCTGCACCTCGGCCTTGAGCCATTTCGTGTAGGCGGCCGCTGCGTGCGCGTCCTTCATGGCGGCGGCGCGATCCGGGCGCTTGGCGGTGGTGGTGCTGTGCGGGTCGTAGTTCACGGCGTCCACGTCGAAGCGCGGGATGCCGACCCCTTTCAGGTATTCGACCAGCGTTTCGAGTTTGCGGAAGATCCGCACCTGGTGGCTGCGCTGCGCCGCCAGGGCGCGCTCGGTCATGCCATATTTGACCAGGATGGCCCAGCCGCCGGCTTGGCCGACCACGTGGGCGCTGCGCACGACGCCGGCTTCGGCCAGCTTGGTCAAATTGGTGTGGTCAATCGTTTCGATCGTCATGCTTTTCCCCTCTGTGTGCGGAACGTACAATAGTTGGATTATCCGCGAACAATAGAAGATTGCAAGTGCCGATTTTGTTGGCCGCGCCGGAAAATTGACATAAAGCTGCTTGCGCGAACATGGCGCGCACGGCGCGATGGCACGTACAGGGGGAAGCGGTAATGGCGGATGAATTTTTTCCTTTCTGGCCATGCACCCCGCCTGACCTCTCAATGCCGCTGCTCGCTCGTGGCGGGCTCGGCCGCTTCTGTCTACTCTGCTGCCATTCGTTCCGAATCGAATCGACAGTTTTGACACATGAATTCATCTTCTTGATAACAAAGCAGAAGACTTTCGTCGTCAATGATTCCTCCATGTACACAAGTGTCGTGACCGTCATCGTCCATGCCCATTACCCCCTCGCACGGCACAGCCTCGAGCAATGGTCGTACGCATTGATCGAAAACAAATCTTTGATTTTTTGTAACTGTTCAGCGCCTATGCAGTGGGCTTGATAGGATTGCCTGCGAATGCTCGCTGTAGCACTTCCAGCATGCCGTGGCCCTGCTTGCGCAGCGTATCAAGGCAGGAGCGAATGACGCAGAAATTGTCGGCGCCTTCGACGGTGCGGAAGCAGCCCGAAATCTTCTGTTTTACCTTGGGCATGCGCACGGCCCGTTCGGCCACGTTGTTGGTAAACGGTACGGCGTGATCTCGAATGAACAACAGGACGGCATCGGCATGTTTGCGGAAGCGCCGGAGCAGATTGCAGGCGACCGATTGCTTGGCGCGTCCGCTCTTCCAGATGGGAAGTTCGACCTCGGGATGCAGTTCTTCCCCTTCGTCGACGATAGCGTAATAAAGTGTCGTGAACGCAGCGATGTCGGTTTCGCTGAAGCGTTTTCCGGACTGCCGAGCAGCCCAACATAGCTGATTGGCGCTGAGCAGGAAATCCGTCATCGCCTGGGGCCACTGATGCCCCGTAAGCTCCTTCACGTACAGCAGTTCGCGCAGCAAATGCGCGTTGCACAAGGCATGTGTGGCATCGTCCAGTTTCCAGTACGGCGCCCAGCAGTCGTGCACCAGTACGCCCGAGCGATGGGGCAAGATGGCATGCGCGGTGATCGCCTCCATGTCACGCTTGGCGTGCATGCCGTACCAAGTGAGCGTGTCGTTGGCCGCGATATGAAGCCAGTGCAGTTGGCCAGCCACACGCAGGCCTGATTCGTCGGCATTGACCAGCGCGGCGTCGCGCAAATACTGCGCGATCAGATCTGCCGTGCCTTGCAATGCAAGGCGCGCTTCGCCTACCCAGGCCACCAGCGTGCCGGGTGATATAGCAAGACCATACACGTCACGAATCAGTTCGGCGGCGCGAGCAAACGGTAGCATCTGGCCCTGCGTGAGGTGGACCGCCAACGCGCGCACGTTGGGGCCGTATTGCACCGGCTCGGTCACGTTAGCCGGGAATGCGCTGCTGTGTAGTTGTCCACACTGGCAGCGCACGGATAGCGTGCGGTGTTCCACGATGTCGAACGCAGCGACAGGCATATCGAATACCTGACGGCGTTCCTGGACCACGGCATCGTACAGCGGCAAGGCATGCAGACAGTGGTTGCAGTGTTCGGGCAGCGGGTGATCGGTGTGGCTGGTCGGCTGCAAGGCCTGCTTGAGTGTGGTGCCCTTGCGGCCAGCTTGGCCGCCCGGCAGTTTGCCCGACGACTCGCGCAAGGAACTGGTCTTCTTCTTGGTCAGACCATCCAACGAAGGTGGCTTGCTGGAATTGTTGCTGTTCTTGTTGACCTTCGATTCGAGCGCCTCCAAGCGGGCCAGCAACGTCAGAATGAGGATGTCCTTCTGTTCGTGGGACAGGCCGGTCAGGTCGGGAAAAGGAGGTTTCGTTGCCATCCCAGCATGATGAACTTGATCGGAATTGTTTACAACAGATATCTTGCGTTCATAGGGACTGAACAGTCACAACTTCGGTACATAGTGCTTTCCCATATTCACCATTTCCTTGCTGGCCAAGCACAGCGCCTGGTTCTTTCAATGCCGATGCCAGCTCGTGGCTGGCGTCGGTCCTGCTGTAGGCGATATTCCTTGGCCGCTGGCTGAGGCATCAGAAGATCCATATCAGTTTGGGTAAGGCAGATGATCGTTAGAGCCTCTTGCAAAACTAGCGGAACGGATGAAAATTGCTTGGCAGCGCAAGCGAAAAGGTGGGAGTGGGCGCCCATTTCTGGCATGATTTAGTTCTAACGCTTAATCAAAACGCCCACACCATGA
>NZ_WHJF01000196.1:0-4898 GCF_011682185.1 Massilia genomosp. 1 | reverse complement strand
GCATTTTCTTCTGCACCGCTGGCACGCGGTTTAACCATGGCGACCGGCATCCCCTCCAAATAAATGGTTTCCTGTATCGGCGTCCCGGCGCTGTTGTACTCGCCCACCATCTGCCCTGCCTCGTTGTAGACGAAATAGGTCGATGCGCCAGCCGCATCAGACTTGATAGCCCGCTGGCCGAGCCCGTTGTAGCGGTGTTGGACAGCCGCGCCACCGATGCCCGTTGCGCTGCTCAGACGCCCATTGTTGCCATATGTATAGCGTATCGCTCCGTCACTGATGAGGTTACCCTTGGCGTCATACGTATTGCGTTTGGCTGGCACTGGTCCGGACGTGGAAGTAAGCCGATTGCTGCCGGGATCGATCATGTTGAGGTAGCTGTTGGGACCGACTTTCAATCCGGTGCGGTTACCACTGGCATCGTATTCGAAACTCTGGCCCCCGATGGCGCTATCAAAACCGACCAGGCGGTCACGCCCATCGTAGTAGTAGCGCTGGTCCAGCTTGCCCGGCGCCCCCCCCCTGTGTGTGCTGGAAACGATGCGCCCGGCGGCATCGTAACTAAGCGTGCGTAGCGCACCGCCAGCCGCCGAGTGTCCCAGCGGATAGCTGACCAGCCGGTTTTCAAGGTCGAACTGGCGCTCGTATTTATTGGGACTGGCCGCGCTGTGATTACCCCACAACCAGGAGCGCACAGCGCCGAAGGGCTGGTGCGTGATGTCGCTCAGAATCGTCGTGCGCGCAGCATTTGGGCGCGTCAAGCCCAGGGCGGACGGTTTTCCATTGCTGTCGTAGGTGATATCGATGCGATTGCCGCTGGGGTAGGTCATCGCGGTCACGTGGCCCACGGCGCTGCCCGTGCTGCCATAGGTGTAGGCAGTCACAAAGCGCCGGGAAGCCGCTCCGTTCGTTTGTTCCTTCCTCAACAGCCTTCCCATACTGTCGTAGACATACACTGTTTTTCCAGCCTCATCCGTCATCGCCGTGATACGGCCTGCTGCGGGCGTGCCGGCCGCACCATACTCAAACGTGCTGGCGCCGATACCGGTCACGCGACCCGCCGCGTCGTATCGATAGGCAGTCTTGCGTCCGGCCGCATCCAGGCTCGATATCGCGTTCCCCGCCCCGTCGAACTGCGTGCTCGTGGTGCCTGTATCGGGACTGATCAACGTCGTCTGCTGCCCCAGTCCGTTGAAGACGTAGCGCGTCTGCATGCGGCGTGGATCGAGCACCGATGCAAGCTGATCCTGCGGCGTGTACGCGTAATCGATGGTTGCGGGCTTGCCCGTGGCATCCGCAGCAGGGAGCGTCTGTTGGATCAGACGATTAAACGCGTCGTAAGTTCCCTTGCTAACGCGACCAAGTGGATCGGTACTCGATGTCAGGTTGCCAGTTGCATCGTATTCAAAGCGCGCGCCTGGGTCTTTGGCGCTGCGCTGCTCCCGTTGCAGGCGACTGAGCGCGTCAAAGGCGCGCGTGGTTTGCGCCACCAGTTTGCCGTTCGGGTCTTTCACTTCCTGGCGCACGACATTGCTCATGGCATCGAGGGTGAAGTTGATACTGTTGCCGGCACGGTCGCGCAAGCCGGTCATGCGGTGCGCGTCATCGTACGTGTACTCCAGCGTCGATCCGTCGGGCGCAGTTGTACGGATCAGTTGTCCCGCAATATCGTATTCATAACGCGTGGTTTCAGCTTGCCCACTTGTCGCGCGGACGGCGCTGGACACCAAGCGCTGGCGCTGGCCATATTCAAGCCCAACAATCTGTCCATTGGGACGCTGAATTTTGGTCGGTAAGCCGTCCTCGCTGTATTCGAGGTAACTGGTCACCTCGCCAACGCTGTTGCGCACACTCGCAAGGTCGCCAGGGGAGTGACTTGCGGTCGTGTCCGCGTAGTAAGTCATGCTGGTCGATTCGGCCTTGCCATTCGCATCGGCCGGTCCGGTACTCGTCAGCAGCTGCCCGTTGGGATTGTAGGTGTAGCGCCATTCCTGAACCGGGCCGGTTCCCACCGCCGCGAATCCGAGCGCGCCATTATTGTCATTGGTCGCCTGAACGCTCGCACGACAAATGACGGCTATCGGTTTTCCATTGGGCAGCATCGCACCGCCAGCGCATTCCACAAGCTTGCCGGCGGCGTCGCGCTGGCCGTTATAGATTTTCGTATCCATGCGCCCTGGCGTGGCGATCATCGTGGCAAGAGGCCAGTCTGGATGCCAGCGCGTACTGGTCTTGCGTGCCCCGGCCGGAATTGCGCCATCGAGGCTCGCAGGGCACGTAGCATCTTTGGCTAGCCCGGTCGTGCGTGCCAGTTCGGTTCCACGGATGGGATCACTGATGAAGCAGGTCTTGTTTCCATTAAAATCAGTACGGCTTTCCACGTCGCCTTTTCGAGTGTAAGTGGTTGCCTTGGCACTTGCGGCGCAGCCAGCGCCTGCAGGCTGGCTTTCGGCGGTAATCTGGCTCTTGTAATTGGAATCGTACGCAACGGCAATGTTGCGGCTGCTGCCAAGCGCATCGGTCACAATCCGCTGGTCCCAGCTGGGATAGGAAAATGTGTAACGTTGCGCACCGCCGGCGTGCTCCGACAGCACCGCCCGAGCGTCAGCGTCATATGCATACGTGGCAAAGCGCTTGCCATGTTCATCGGTAATTCCGGTGAGTAGGAAGCGGTCTTGGGCGTCTTCGTAGTGGTATGCACGCGATGACATCTCCATACCGGAGCGGTCGAGATAATGCACACCGATCAGGCGGGACATGCCTTCAATAGGTGGGTAGTCACCAACGACGGTCTGCTCATATTCGTAACGTACGCTGCCGGTTGAACTGGCAATTGATACGATGACGTCACCTTCCCATGCGATTGCCAAGCTACGACCGCTCGTGTCGACAATCTTGCTGAGTTTGTTTTTAGCGTCGTAGGTGTAATGCGTCGCCATGCCGGTGCGGGTATGAACACTGCTGAGTCTGAACTCGTCGCCATCTCGGAGGTAGCGTTCAACCGTGCCGTCTCGCGTTGTCAAAAGCCAGACGGACTCGTCGGGGCCTTGCACTTCCAAAGCCGTTCTTTTGTCGAAACTGGACTTGTATGTACGGTCGTCCTGTCGCTGGAATTGGAAATAGCTGCCATCGCCGAGCGCCCCGTCGACTAACGACCGGCCCGAGCCAAGTGAGAGTGGGGCAGAGAACGCCCGCTCGAAGGAAAACGACCAGCCCACCCCTGCTGATTGTCCGATTCCGCTGTTGCGCATGCTACGGTAGGTGCGCAGAACTTGCAGCGCCTCATTACCTCCCCCATCAAGATCAGTTTCGGACTGAACTTTAGAGCCGCTTGCAAACTGAACCGGATTTCCTGCTGCCTCTCCGCATTTCAAGGGTTCAGGTTTAGTCTGCCTGATCTTGCGACAAAAACCCTGTCCGTAAGTCCCGTAACCATATTTGCAATGCAGCACGGTATTCCCTAACCACATAACACCACCGTTTGGAACGAGCCTGTAATAACATTTAAAATAGTTGCGCATGCCTGTATAAGGCTGCATTGACACGAGCTTTTCTTTTAGGTGATTCATTGCTCCTTTTTGACATGCGGTCAATGGATCTGATGCGTATTCGGTTGGGCTCATCCAGCTGCTTAGCTTGTAAACAGTCCATCCCAGCGTTCCCTCTGGCAGGGCACTCTCTGCACGGGCAGTTCCATGAACCAGGGATAGCAATATCAGCGCGGAAGGGACGAGCTGAATCAGCGACGGAAACGGGCTTGCGTTGGGCACGGTCATGGTCTTCTTGTCCTTTGCGGGAGAAGCTGGTATCAATTGCCAGCAGGAAAACCAAGAATATCCACTTCAATAAATTCGAACATTGCCTTGTCGCAAACGATAAACTGCACCGGTCAGTTCCAGATCAATCTTACCGGACCGGCTACTCGGCGCCGGTAGTGCGCCACGAGGTCCGCGCTGATCATCTACATGGGCGACTTGTCCGGGCCGTCGATCCTGTGCATCTCCAAGATCAGCGGGCCAGCATCGATGTCCCCATCACGATATTCAACTACCGATGGCGGAATTCCGGCATCGGTCACAAGCACCCCGCGATCACGTCTGTTAGAAAAGACCAACTGGGTCATTGCTTCGATCCCAACTATAAATGATGACCTCGTTGCGATCAACAGCCTTGCCGCCACCTGCTGTTCACGGCCGGGAACGACGCCGATTATCCAACCGAAGCGGGTGTACTTGAAAACATCGGCACGCTGATCAAGCACATCGCCGTCGAAGCGCAGTTCCTTCAAGAGCAGCAGGCCGACCTGAAAGCGACTCTTGATCGGGATGACCGGCGCGCCGCGTCCTCGCCGCTGCGCCAGAAAGCCGCCGCAAAGGTGGCGCCGGCGGAAAGCGGTGGTGCAGCATGAGCGCCCGCAACTCGCTGCCGGCGCAACCCGACGCAATTGCCCGCACCAGCGATGACAAACCTGCTGCTGAGAAAGCAGGCGGTCTGTGGGCTGATGCTATTGAGGCGGCGGCCCAGCTGGTCATCAAGCAAACCCAAATCCCTGGCGACTTGCTTGGCCCAGCTAGACCCGAAATGAAGGAAGCAGCCCGCAGAGGTCGAGTGATCGCCGCCGCCATCCGTGCATTGCAACGCCCCGCTGCCGGCGGCACAGCAGATAAGCGTATAGAATGATCAGCACGAAAAAGTTTCTCCGACTCCCAGCCGTCATCGAAATGGTCGGGATCCAGCGCAGCGCGATTTATGAGCGTATCAAAGCCGGAACGTAACTGTTTAGCCCTGACCGTTGTAAACGCGCAATTGTAAACATTCCGATATCCGGGCATGATGCCGGTCATGGTAAAACTTGCCCCTCTTCCCGACCTCTCGACTCTCTCGCATCCCGAAAAAGA